>NZ_CBVQ010000188.1:0-21416 GCF_000582705.2 Microbacterium sp. C448 | reverse complement strand
CGGTTCCTGCGGGCGAGGGATCAGCACTGCAGGTTCCCCGGATGCCGGCAACCCGCCCACCGGTGCGACCGCGACCACACCCTCGACTACGCCCTGGGCGGCGAAACCAGCACCTGCAACCTCGCCTGCCTCTGCAAGCGTCACCACACACTGAAGGGCGAAACCGCCTGGTCGGTCCGCCAGCTCGGCGGCGGCGTTCTGGAGTGGACCTCACCCGGCGGACACGTCTACATCGACAAGCCGCCTCCAGCGATCCACTTCGTCCCCAACACGGATCCACCCCCGTTCTGAAGCACGCCGCTGCGCCCTCCGGTCACTGAGCCTGTCGAAGTGACCCGCCCCACCCTGCCCTCGGTCACTGAGCCTGTCGAAGTGACACGCAGCACGACGAGCGACTCAGCCGCCGAGGCCCTTCCATGCGGTTGTGCCGTCGGCCTCGACCTGACGCTTCCAGACCGGCAAGTCGGACTTGATGGCCTCGATCACCGTGCGGCTGACCTCGTAGGCCTCCGCCCGGTGGGGCGAGGCGACGGCAATGATGACGGCGGCGTCGCCCACACCGAGCCTCCCGATGCGGTGGCTGACGGCGACGATCGCCTCGGACGATCCGATCGCCTCGGACGCGATCCGGTGCAGGGTCATCTCGGCGTCGGGGTGAGCGGTGTACTCCAGCGCGACGACGGCACCCGAGGCATCCGGATCGTGATCGCGAACGCGGCCGACAAAGGTCGTCACCGCACCGGCCGACGCATCCTCGACGGCCGTGAGATGGGTATCGAGCTCAATCGGTTCGGTGCTGATGCGCGCGAGGCGCACACCGTCCGCACTGTGCGTGTCGGTCACGTGTGATCCCCTCCGGCAAGTTGGTCGATGACATGGCGCGCGACCGACAGGATGACGGGGATGCCCGAGCCGACGGCCGCGGTGGAGCCGGGCAGATTCACCACAAGCGCCCCGCCACCGTCAGCGTCGACGACCCCGGCCAACCCGCGCGACAGCATGCCGCCGGGTTTCTCGGATGCGCCGATGCGACGAAGTTCCTCCGCGATGCCGGGGATCTCCCGCGTGATGACGCGAGCGGTTCCCTCCGGCGTTACGTCGCGCGGGCTGACACCCGTGCCCCCGGTGGTGACGATCAGCCGCGCGCCCTCGGCGAGTGCAGCGCGCAACGCCGACTCGACGCTGTCGGCGCCATCCGGCACGATGACGGGATCGGCACAGTCGAAACCGCCCACCCGCAGACCCGCGACGGCCGCGGGGCCGCTCCGGTCCTCGCGCAAGCCCGCAGCCGAACGGTCTGAGACCGTGATCACGACGGCACGATACGGGTTGGCGTTCACCCGCCCAGCCTATTCGGCGTTCGCGGGGGCGGCGCCGGCCGTCGCCTGCTCGGCGGCCGCCACGATCCGGGCCGCCATCCCGGCGAAGATGAACCCGTGGAACGGCAGCACCGCGATCCAGTACAAGCGGCCCGAGAGCCCGCGGGGGAAGAACACCGCACGCTGCTCGTAGCGCGATCCCGCACCCTCGGGGACGGCCTTCATCTCGAGCCACGCAAGGCCGGGCACCTTCATCTCGGCGCGCAGGCGCAGGACGGATGGCTCATCCCGGCCCCCGCGCTCGAGAGACTCGACGCGCCAGAAGTCCAGGGCATCGCCGACGGCGAGGCGGTCGGGGTTGCGGCGACCACGCCGGAGTCCCACTCCGCCGACGAAGCGGTCCATCCATCCGCGCACCGCCCAAGCGAGCGGCCACGAGTACCAACCGCGCGTGCCTCCGATGCCCTCGATGACGCGCCAGAGCGACTCGACCGAGGCCGACGTCTGGGCGACGCGCGCGTCGGTGAACACCGTGCGCCCCGACCAGTCCGGGTCGGCGGGCAAGGGATCGCTCGGTGCGTTGTGGACCGCCGCATCCAGCCAACTGGTCTCGATGACACCCTCGCGTTCACGACCGAGAGCCAGGGCGACCGCGCGACGATACGGCGTGAGCCCACCCTCGGGCTGCGGGATCAGGTCGTCCACGTCGTGATTCGCCATGACGCAGTCATTCTGCAGCGACTCGACGAGGGGACGTGCGAGCGCTGCCGGGATGGGGGTGACAACGCCGACCCAGTGCGAAGCTAGGCGAGGCGTCAGCACCGGCAGAGGTGCGATGGGACGCTGCGGTAGGCCCGCCTCGACCGCGTAGCCGTTCATCATCTGCCCGTATCGCAGGACGTTAGGTCCGCCGATGTCGACGGTCCGCGAAACCTCGGGATCGACCCGAGCGGCACCCAGCAGATAGTGCAGGACGTCCCGCACGGCGATGGGCTGAATGTGATTGCGCACCCATTTCGGCGCCGGCATGTACGGCAGCACCTCGGTCAGGTGGCGCACCATCTCGAACGACGCGGAGCCCGATCCGATGACGACGCCGGCCTGCAGCACGAGCGTCGGCACGCCGCTGTCGAGCAGCGCCTCGCCGACCTCCACCCGCGAACGCAGGTGGCGCGAGAGCTCGACGTCCTGGGGATGCAGGCCTCCGAGATAAACGATGCGTCGCACGCCCGCCTCGGCCGATGACGACGCCACAGCACGCGCGGCGGCGAGGTCGACGTCGGCGAAATTCTTGCCAGCCGCCATCGAATGGACGAGGTAGTAGAGCACGTCGACGTCCTCGACGGCCCGAGTCACGGCCTCGGGGTCCGCGGCGTCACCCACGACGACTTCGACGTCGGAGCCCCACTCGTACGCGGCGACGCGGGATGCCTGGCGCGCCAGAACGCGGACGCGATAGCCCGCCGAGATCAGGCGCGGCACGAGGCGCGCCCCGATGTACCCCGTCGAGCCGATCACGAGAGCGCGCGGCGCCTCGCCATCCGGGCGCGGTGACGCCTGCAGTGCATCTTCACGGCCGGTGGGTGTTGCGAGGTCGCTCACCTCTTTACTTTATGCAACGTCCCGGTGCTCGAGGCGGATGATGACGGACTTGGATGTCGGAGTGCCCGAGACATCCGCCGTCGAATCCAGGGGCACGAGCACGTTTGTCTCCGGATAGTACGCCGCCGCGTTGGCGCGCGGGGTGCTGTACGCGACGATGCGGAACTCCTCGGCCCGGCGCTCCTCGAGCGTCCCGTCCGGCCGACGCCACTCCGAAACGAGGTCGACGATCTCGTCTTCAGCGAAGCCGAGCGCGGCGATGTCGTCGGCGTTGACCATGACCACGCGGCGCCCGCCGTGGATGCCGCGGTACCGGTCGTCCTTGCCGTAGATCGTGGTGTTGTACTGATCGTGCGAGCGGAGCGTCTGCAGCAGCAGTCGCCCTTCGGGGATGATCGGGTACTCGAGGTCGTTGACCGTGAACATGGCCTTGCCGGTCTCGGTCGCGAACGACAGCTCATCACGGGGACCGTTGGGCAGGTAGAACGTACGGCCCTTGGCGATGCGACGGTCGTATTCCTCGAACCCGGGGATCACGTGCTCGATGTGCAGCCGGATCTGCGAGTAGTCGCGCTCGAGAGCGGCCCAGTCGGCGCGCGGGTAGTTCGCGGGGGTTCCGGCCTCGGGCGGGTCGGTCTTCGGTTCGCGCTCCTCCTGCGGCGAGCGCTCCGGATAGCCGCGATCATGGTTCCCGTTGTGCACCGGCGGCTGGCCGGATGGGTCCGCCAACGGATCCGGGGGAAACAGCAGACCCGAAAGTCGCGTGAGAATCGCCACCTCGCTCAGCATGTCCTCGGCGGGGGGCACGAGCCGCCCTCGCGAGCCGTGGACGGCACCCATCGAATCCTCGACCGTGACGCGCTGCTCGACTCCGCCGCGGACGTCGCGGTCCGTGCGTCCGAGCGTCGGCAGAATGATCGCCCGGCGCCCCGTCACGAGGTGCGAGCGGTTGAGCTTGGTCGAGACCTGCACGGTCAGCTCGGTGCGGCGGAGAGCCGCCTCGGTGACTGCGGTGTCGGGCGTCGCGCTGACGAAGTTGCCGCCCATGCCCATGAACACGCGAACCTTGCCGTCGCGCATGGCCCGGATCGCCTCGACCGTGTCGTAGCCGTGCTCGCGGGGGGCACTGAAGCCGAACTCGGCGTCGAGGGCGTCGAGGAACGCTGTGGACGGCTTCTCGTAGATGCCCATCGTGCGGTCGCCCTGGACGTTCGAGTGGCCGCGCACGGGGCAGACCCCGGCGCCGGGGCGCCCGATGTTGCCTTGCAGCAGCAGAACGTTGACGACATCTCGCAGCGTCGCGACCGAGTGCTTGTGCTGGGTCAGGCCCATCGCCCAGCAGACGATCGTCGCCTTCGACAGGCGAACGCTCTCGCCCACTTCGCGGAGTTCCTTTTCGGAGACGCCGGTCGCCGTGACCAGCTCGCTCCACGGCACCTGGCGGATGAAGGCGTCGAACTCGGCGAAGCCGCTCGTGTGCGCCGCGATGAACGCTCGGTCGATGACGCCCTCGGCCTCATCGGATGCGTCGTCCGCCTCGATGAGGTGCTTGGCGATGGCCTGGAACAGCGCCTGGTCGCCGCCCAGGCGGATCTGCACGAACTGATCGGCGAGCTTCGTCCCGCCGAGAACCATGCCCTTCGGCGTCTGCGGATTCTCGAAACGCATCAGCCCGGCCTCGGGCAACGGGTTGACGGCGATGATCTTCGCGCCGCGCTCCTTGGCCTTCTCGAGCGCGCTCAGCATGCGCGGGTGGTTGGTGCCCGGGTTCTGCCCGGCCACGATCAGCAGGTCCGCCTCGTGCATGTCGGTGATCGACACCGTGCCCTTGCCGATTCCGAGCGTCTGCGTGAGCGCCGAGCCACTCGACTCGTGGCACATGTTCGAGCAGTCCGGCAGGTTGTTCGTACCCAGCCCGCGCACGAGCAACTGGTAGAGGAACGCCGCCTCGTTCGACGTGCGCCCCGAGGTGTAGAAAACGGCCTGGTCGGGATCGTCCAGGCTCGAGAGCTCATCGGCGATGGTGCGGAGCGCGTCGTCCCACGAGATCGGTCGGTAGTGCGTGGCGCCGTCGTCGAGGATCATCGGATGCGTCAGCCGCCCCTGCTGCCCGAGCCAGTAGTCGTCGTGCCCGTACAGGTCGGCGATCGAGTGCTCGGCGAAGAAGGCCGGCGGAACACGGCGGATCGTCGCCTCTTCGGCGACGGCCTTCGCTCCGTTCTCGCAGAACTCCGCAATGTGCCGCTTGTCCTCTTCGGGCCACGCGCATCCGGGACAGTCGAAACCGTCCTTCTGGTTGACCTTCAGAAGCGTCTGCGCCGTACGCGCGACACCCATCTGATCGACCGAGATCTGGAGGGCGTGCAGCACCGCCGGGATGCCGACCGCGACCTTCTTGGGGCGGGTGACATGCACGCGGGACTCGTCGATATCTGATGCGGGGGGCTTCGTCGCCATAGCGCCATCGTACGCCGACTCAGGGCGGTGTACCTCTGTCGATAGGTATTAGCGTCGGGAACTAACGCCGACCGGTTCCAAAGATCCCCCGGATGACTCCGCCCAGGATGGTCTGCGTCGCCTTCGATCCGAGCACCTGCTCGATGGTCGACTTCTGCGATCGCGAGGTCGAGGATCGCGAAGGAGTCGTCCGCATGCTCTTCAGCAGTCGCTCCTCCTCCGCACGCGCCTTCTTCGTTGCCGCGGCATCCGCTCGCTCGATCGCGGCCCGCTGCTTGGCGAGTTCGGCGTCGATCTTCGCCTGGGCTTCGGCGGCGTCTTCTGCCATCTGTGCGGCGTGCGCCGCGTTCATCCGGGTCGCCAGGATTTCGCGAGCGGACTCGCGGTCGATCGCATCCCGGTATCGGGGCAGGAGCGCCGATGCCGCGATGGTCGACTCGATCACGGCTCCAGGGGCGGGCGACATCAACCCCAGTGGCGCGCGCAACCGCGTCCAGGCGACCGGCGACGGGGCACCCTTCTCGTTCATGACGGTCACGATCGCCTCGCCGGTGCCGAGCTCTTGCAGCACGCGCTCGAGGTCGTAGCCCGAGGTGGGATACGTGCCGACCGTGGCGCGCAGCGCCTTGGCATCGTCCGGAGTGAAGGCACGCAGCGCGTGCTGCACCCGCGAGCCGAGCTGCGCGAGCACGTCGCTCGGCACGTCCTTCGGGGTCTGGGTGACGAAGAACACCCCCACCCCCTTCGACCGGATGAGGCGCACCGTCTGGGTGATCGCGGCCAAGAAGTCCTTCGACGCGTCACGGAAGAGCAAGTGAGCCTCGTCGAAGAAGAAGACGAGCTTGGGCTTGTCGAGATCGCCCACCTCGGGCAGCAGCTCGAACAGCTCCGCGAGCAGATACATCAGGAACGTCGAGAAGAGCGCGGGGCGCTCGATCACGCCCGGAACCTCGAGCAGGCTGATCACCCCGCGCCCGTCGGGCGCCGTTCGCAGGAAGTCCGTCACATCGAACTCGGGCTCACCGAAGAAGACGTCGGCCCCGCCATCCGCGAACGTGATCAGCTCGCGCAGGATGACACCGGCCGTGGCCTTGGACAGACCGCCCAGCCCCTCGAGCTCGACCTTGCCCTCGTCGCTCGTCAGATAGCTGAGCACCGAGCGCAGGTCGGCCAGGTCGACCAGGGCCAGGCCGTTCCGGTCGGCGTAGTGGAACACCAGGCCGAGGCTCGACTCCTGCGTCTGGTTGAGGCCGAGCACCTTCGACAGGAGGAGGGGGCCGAATCCCGAGACCGTTGCCCGCACGGGCACGCCCGAACCGACGCCGCCCAGTGCGAAGAACTCGGCGACGGATGCCTCGGGCCGCCATTCCTGGCCGATCGCCGCCGTGCGAGCCAAGAGCTTCTCGCTCGACTCGCCCGCCACGGCGACCCCGCTCAGGTCGCCCTTGATGTCCGCCGCGAAGACCGGCACACCATGCGCGGCCAGCTGCTCGGCGAGGCCCTGCAGCGTGCGTGTCTTGCCCGTGCCCGTCGCCCCGGCTACGAGGCCATGCCGGTTTGTCATCGCGAGGGGGATGCGCACCTGCGCGCCCGGTACCGCCTCACCGTTGACGAGTGCGCCGAGATCGAGCGCAGCCTCGGCGAAGGAGTATCCCCGCGTGATGGTTTCGACCTGTTCGGCGCTCAGCGGCCCGGCGCTCGCAGCGGGCGCAGCGGGCGCGGCGGTCGTCGCGGGCACCGCAGTCGATCCCGTCCCCGTCGTCGTCACGCCCAGCCGAGCGGCCGTTGCCTCGGCGTTAGCGAGCGCCGCCCGTGCCTGTGCCGCCGCAAGCTGCGCCTCTGCCAACTCGGCCTCGGCGCGGAGTCTCGCGAGTTCGACGGGGGAAACGTCCGGCGAGGGCTCACTCATGGGGTGAGCTTACCGACGCGCTCCCGTCCGGTGAGAGGGATGACTCGCGCGAATACGGCCGCCAGGATGAGCGCGGCACCCGCACCGGCGAGCGCTCCACCGAGCGTGTCGCTCAGCCAGTGCGCGCCCAGGTAGGTGCGCGAGAAGGCCATCAGCAGGACCCACGCAACTCCCGTGAGGATGACCCACAGGCGCGGGAAGATCACGGCAAACGCCACGGCGATCGTCGCCGCGTTCGCGACATGCCCCGAGGGGAACGATCCGAAGTCCGAGAACACGATGATCTCTTCGGGACGCGCGCGCCCGAACAAGCGTTTCAGGATTTGCACGACGAGCGCCGACGCCGCCGACGCCGCAAGGAAATACGCGGCCGCCCACCATCGCCTGCGGAGCGCGAACAGGCCGACAACCACGAGCGGGACGACCAGGATGCCGAACCAGCCGCCGCCCAGCCAGTTCATCGCGAACGACACCCACAGAAGGAAAGGGGTGCGACCGTCGGCCAGCCAACTCGCCCACAGGGCGTCGACCGTGAACGGGGCGTTGCCCCGGCCGACCGCGATCCACGCGCCGAGTCCGGCCGCCAGGGCGAGAAGCACGACACCCGTGATGAGCAGGGTTGTCGTGGTGCGTCTGGACGGTGCGGATGACGACGGTGCAGTTGGCGACGGGGCGGATGACGGCATCCGTCGATTCTGTCAGGGAGTGAGCGATTGCACCGAGCGTGGGCGCACGACCAGCCACAACCCGAGTACGCCGATCACCGAGCATCCGACCATCACGACGGCCATCGTGGTCGCCGTGATACCCGTGTCTCCGGCAATCCAGCCCACAAGCGGCGACACAAAACCGGCGACTCCGAAGTTGACGGCCCCGAGGATGGATGCCGCGGTACCGGCGGCCTTGCCGTGCCGGTCGAGAGCCAGGACCTGCACACACGGGAACGTGAATCCGCACGCCGTCATGAAGACGAAGAGGGGCACGAGGATGCCCCAGAGGCCCAGGCCGATCTGATCGGCGAGGATGATCGCGACGCCGGCGACGACCAGCGTCGACGTGGACCATGCCAGCACCCACTGCGGTCCATACCGGGCGGCGAGGCGCGAGGCGATCTGCACGCCGGCCACGAGTCCCAGCGAGTTCGCGGCGAAAAGGAGCCCGTACTGCTGCGCATCGAACCCGAACGACTGCTGGAAGAGGAAGGACGATGCGGAGAGGTACGAGAACAGGCCGCTGAACGTCATGCCTCCGATGATCAGCACGCCGAGGAACACGCGGTCGGTCAGGACGCTGCGATACCGCTGGCCCACGGTGGTGGACCCCAACTCGTGGCGCCGCGCGCGCGGCAGCGTCTCGGGCACCAGCGCAATCGCCGCCACGAGCATGACCGCACCGTAGATCGCGAGCACGACGAAGAGGCCGCGCCACGACATCACCAGCAGGAGCGCCGAGCCGATGAGGGGCGCGATAACGGGTGCCGCACCGCTGACGAGCGCAAGGCGCGAGAGCATGACGACAAGACGTCGACCGCCGAAGAGGTCGCGGACGATCGCCATCGCGACGACGCCGCCCGCCGCGGCACCCGCACCCATCACGACACGTGAGACGCCGAGCAGCATCAGCGTCGGGGCGATCGCGGCCGCCGCGCTCGCGAGCACGTGCAGCGCCGTCACGCCGATCAGGGGCAGGCGTCGCCCGACCTTGTCGCTGAGCGGGCCGACGAGGAGTTGACCGACGCCGAACCCGATCATCGTGCCCGTGAGGGTCAGCTGGATCGCGGCGGCGGTCGTGTCGAAGTCGGCCTCGAGCACCGGGAATGCGGGCAGATAGAGGTCGATCGTGAACGGACCGAGGGCCGTCAACGCCCCCAACAGGATGACGTAGACGATGCGACGGCCGGTCGAGATGCGATCGCCGGGGTGCAGCATGATCGGCGCTGTCGCGGGGTTCGGCCCGAGGGTACGGATGGCGCCGGTGGCGGAGTGATCGGGCACGAAGAAACCTCGGAAGAGACGGAGCGGTCGCGGAACCCGAAGAACGACGTCGCGGCATCGAATCGATTCGGTGACCCTATCCTACAGCTGCAGCGACGACGCCCAGCCCGCTCACGGATGCGGGCGAATACACTTGCAGCACACCCGCGCGCGAGCGCGACTCCCGACGCAACCCGAGCCGAGAGCCCCCGCATGTCCCCGAAGAGCACGAGCGGTAACCCCGCGAACAAGGCCCAGGCCGACCTCACGATCAAGCAGCAGCGTGAGAAGCGGCGGCAAGAGAAGCTCGCCGAGTATCAGCGCCAGGTCGCCAAGCGGCGCCGACGCGGTCTCATGTGGTGGATCGTCGGCGGGGTCGCCGCTCTCACGATTGCCGGCGTGGTCGTCGCATCCATCGTCTTCGCACCCGAGCCCGCACCCACCTTCGAGGCCGGGGGAACGGGCGCTCAGATCGAGGGTGTCGAGACGTTCACGAACGAAACCACGCACGTCGAAGGCGTCGTCGATTACGAGCAGTCCCCGCCCGCCGGCGGCCCGCACAACCAGGTCTGGCTCAACTGCGGCATCTACACCGAGCCGCAGCAGAACGAGTACGCGGTGCACTCCCTCGAGCACGGCGCCGTGTGGGTCACCTACGACCCCGCGCTCGTCCAGGGCGATGAGCTCGCGGCGCTCGAAAGCCAGCTGCCCTCGAGCTACGTCATCCTCTCGCCCTACGAGGGTCTCGACAGCCCGATCGTTCTGAGCGCCTGGAACGCGCAGCTGAAGCTCGACTCGGCCGGCGACGAGCGGGTCAGCGAGTTCTTCGAGGAGTACTGGCGCAACCAGAACGCTCCCGAGCCGAACGCGGCGTGCACGGGCGCGATCGACGGCCCCGGTAAGCAGTAGCGGATGACGGCGGAGCGGACGGGTCCCCCGCGCTGGCTGCTCATCACCCTGGCGGCCGTCGCCGTCGCCGCGCTCGCGTTCGCGATCGGCCGCTTCTCGACGTTCGGCGTGGCGGCCGAGGCATCCGCTCCCACGACCGACTCCGCAGAGGCTGGATTCGCGCGTGACATGCAGGTGCACCACGCTCAGGCGGTCGACATGGCCATGACGCTCTACCGCGAGACCGACGATGCCGACCTGCGGGCGCTCGCGTACGACATCGCCACGGCGCAGTCGGCGCAAGCGGGCGAGATGTACTCGTGGCTGGTCTCGTGGGGTCTGCCTCAGCGCGGCGGAACGCTGATGGCATGGATGGCCGACGATCCCGGCCACTTGGACCACGGTTCGTCCGCCGCGCCCGCGACCGAGGCCGAGCTGCTGCGCGATATGGGCATGGCGACCGAGGAAGAACTCGACGCGTTCGAGGCCGCTTCGGGCGTCGACGCGGACTGCCAATTCTTGACGCTCATGACGCGACACCACGAGGGTGCCATCGACATGGTCGATGCGGTCCTGCGCCTCGGATCCGAGCCTCGGGTGCTTCAAGTCGCCCAGTCGATGAAGGACGTGCAGCAGTTCGAGCTCGACTCGATGGCTGCCGCCGCGCTCCGCCTGGGATGCTCCTAAACCTGAGACCGACGAGCGCTTGACGAAAAAGTTCTACTCACTCGAAGAAGAGGCATCCGATCCCGTGCGCGCGGGGATCGGCACGGAGGGTGAGTTCGGGAGACAGCACCTCTTGCACGACGACCTCCACCGTGTAGTGCACCTCGGCCGACAGCAGATGGCCGGCATAGGCGGCACCACCCGCGCTCTTGACGCCCGCCGCGACGTGGAGATGCACCCGTGCCGAACCGTCCTTCTGGGCGATCGAACCCGAGCCGATGCCCTCGAGATAGGCAACCTCGACCGACGTAGGCAGCGGCAGTTCCGGGTCCACGGTGTCGTCCCGACCCGCGATGAGTGTCACCGAACGGAACGCGCCGAAGAAGAGGTCGACGGTGCCCGCGCGGACTCCCGTTCGCGCACACCACTCGTCGAGGGCAGCGATGACCTCCTCGCCGGGCTCGAGAACCAGAATCCAGCGCCGCCCGAGCACGAGCTCCGTCTCGCGCACGTCAGCTGTCCAAACCGGCGAGTAGAAGAGCGTCGACCTCCGCGGCCCACACCGCGAGGTCAAGCTTCCCAGCGCCATGAATATGCAGTTCAGCGGTCGCCCACATAGATCACCCTCAGTCGTTTCCGGAGTTCAACCGACGCTCGGGAAGGCTCGTGAGCTGGCGGCGAATGTAGGTCTGCTGCACGGCACGGATGATGCCGATCAGCACGATGCCCACGGCGCAGAGCCCGGCGATCAGCATCACGGCGTCCTCGCGCGGCCAGACGAGCTGGAAGAAGTCGATCGCGATCGGCACATTGAGGATGATCGCGAGCCCGCCGACCATCGCGACCAGGATGGCGGCCTTGATCCAGGTCAGCGGCAGAGAGATCAGCGCCAGCACCCAGATACCCAGCACGGCGACGATGATTGTCGACCCGGTACGCAACTCTTCGATGGCGACACCCCACAGATGCCCGGCTATGCGTGAGAACACCGTGAGAGCGAGGCCGACGACGAGCCCCGCGGGGATGGCGAAACTCAACGAACGCCTGAGGAATCCGGGGATGTAGCGCTGCGTGTTCGGCAGCAGCGCCAGGAAGAAGGCGGGGATGCCGATCGTCAGGCCATCCGTGATCGAGAGCTGCCGTGGCAGGAACGGGATCTCCATGATCATGATGCCGAACAGGATCGCGATCGTGGTGGCGTAGGCGGTTTTCGTCAGGAACACCATCGAAACGCGTTCCATGTTCGCGATCACCCGCCGGCCCTCGGCCACCACCGCCGGCAGATGGGAGAACTTCCCGTCGAGCAGCACGAGCCGCGCGACAGCCTTCGTGGCGGCGGACCCGGAGTTCATCGCGATGCCGATGTCGGCCTGTTTGATCGCCAGCGCGTCGTTCACGCCGTCACCGGTCATCGCCACAACACGGCCTCGGGACTGCAGCGCGACGACGATGCCCTTCTTCTGCTCGGGCGAGACCCGGCCGAATACCGTGTGCTGGCTCAGCACGTCCGCGAGCGCATCGCTGTCCTCCGGCAGCTCACGCGCATCGAACCCGTGCGGCACGTCAAGTCCCAGGTCGCGCGCGATCGCGGCGACCGTCTGCGGGCTGTCCCCGGAGATGATCTTGACGTCGACGCCCTGCTCGGCGAAGTACTGCAGGGTCTGCGCGGCGTCCTCTCGCACGTGCTCTTGCAGGGTGAGGGCGGCGATCGGTTCGAGGTGCGCCGGCAAGGTCTCCGCCTTCACGTTCCCGTCGTCGAGCGGCACGGGGCAGTAAGCGAGCAGGATCGTCCGGCGACCGGTCGAGGCGAGTTCGTTCGTCGCGTCGGCGAGGGATGCCTCGTCGTTCTCGGCACACGGTCCGCTCCACGGCACCGCACGTGTCGCCGCGTCGGGGAACACGAGGCTCGGTGCGCCGAGCACCCACGTGCCCCGGGCATCCGTTCCCGCGAACGAAACCGCACTCCACTTGCGCTTGGACGAGAACGGGATTTCGCGCTCCGCGACCAAGGCTGCGCCCGCGGGGAATCCTTCGGCGAGGCTCCGGGCGGTCGCGTTCGCATCGGGCGCGCGGCCGAACCAGCCGAGGGCGTCCCGCCAGCCCGTCGCGCGATCATCGAACGGGTACACCGCATCGAAGGCGATGTCGCCGTAGGTGAGCGTTCCGGTCTTGTCGAGACAGATGATGTCGACGCGGGCGAGGCCCTCCACCGCGGGGAGTTCTTGCACCAGAACCTTCTCGGCCGCGAGGCGCGCCGCTCCGACCGCGAACGCAATGCTGGTCAGCAGTACGAGCCCCAGCGGGATCATGGCAGTGATGACGGCGATCGAATCCACCGCCGCCTGGCGCCAGGACCCATCCGCGAAGGCTTCGTCCCACCCGCCCTGAACCTGCACCTGGGCGTTGGTGACGAGCAGTGCAATCGGCCCGATGCCCCACGCGACCCAGGCGAGCACCCTGTTGACGCCGCGCCGCAACTCCGATTGGACGAGCGAGAATCGCTTGGCCTCACCCGCGAATCTGTTCGCGTACGAGTCCGCGCCCACCTGCGTCGCCCGGGCATCGGCGCGCCCCGAGACCACGATCGAGGCGCTGAAGAGCTGCCCGCCCGGATGCTTGTCGATCGGGTCCGATTCACCGGTCAGCATCGACTCGTCGACCTGCAGTCCGTGCTCGCTCAGCACTTCTGCGTCCGCGGGCACCTGATCGCCGGCCCGCAGGACGAGGATGTCGTCCTGCACGACATCGGCGGGCGCTATCTCGGCCTCGACCCCGTCGCGCCGCACCCGCGCACGCGGGGCATTGAGCAGGGCGAGACGGTCGAGGGCGATCTTGGCTCGAATCTCCTGGTAGCAACCGATCAGGGCATTGAAGATCGCCGCGAGCCCGAACAGCGCATCCTGCCACCGGCCGAGTGCGAGCAACGCCGCGAAGCACGCGAACACGATCGCGTTGAAGAGGGTGAAGACGTTCGCGCGGATGATGCTCCACCAGGTGCGACTGGTGTCTGCATCGAATGCGTTCGTGCGCCCAGAGGCGACCCGCTCCGCGACATCCGCGGCGCTCAAGCCGGCTGCCGTCCGCCCCGCGCGATCGACTGCAGAAACGGTGGCCGGCGCATCCGGAGCATCCATGGCACTCACCATATCGGCGGCATCCTCGAGTGCCCGGGTATGACGACGGGACGGGCGGCCCCCCGTTGCGCCGCCCGTCCCGTCCGCACAATCAGCCCTTCGTCGAGCCCGCCAGCAGGCCGCGCACGAAGAACCTCTGCAGCGCGAGGAACACGATCAGCGGCACGACGATCGCGATGAAGGCGCCCGCAGTGAGCAGGTACCAGTCCTGACCGCGGTTACCGGTGAGCTCGGCCAGCAGCTTCGTGATCGGCGCGACATTGCCGTCCGCGAAGATCAGGGCCACGAGCAGGTCGTTCCACACCCACAGGAACTGGAAGATCGCGATGGATGCGAGAGCGGGCACCGTCAACGGCAGAACGATCCGGAAATAGATCTGTCCGTGCCCGGCCCCGTCCACGCGTGCCGCCTCGATCACGTCGCCCGGGATCTCAGACGTGAAGTTGTGCAGCAGATAGATCGCCAGGGGAAGGGCGAAGATCGTGTGCGCGATCCATACCTGCGAATACCCGGACGCCCCGATCGCCTGGATCACCGGGACTCCGAAGATCGACCCCTGGGAGAAGAGCTGCAGAAGCGGGATCAGCGCCATCTGGATCGGCACGATCTGCAGCGCGAAGACGAACAGGAAGAGCAGGTTTCTGCCCTTGAAGTTCATCCACGCGAACGCGTACGCGGCGAGAGACGCGATCACGATCGGGATGACCGTCGCCGGCAGGGTGATCGCGATCGAGTTCACGAACGCGCCCGCCATGTTCAGCTGACTGTTGCCCGACTGCAGCGCCGTGCCGTAGTTGTCGAGGGTGAAGCCCCAGTTCTCGAAGATCGTCCACCACCCGGTGGTCTGGATCAACTCCCGGGGACGGAACGAGGTGATGAACAACCCGAAGGTCGGGATCGTCCACAGGATCGCGATGACGAGCGCGGCCACGGTCGCCCAGCGCGACGTCAAACGCTTCTTGGTGCGGCCGAGCATCTCTCGCTCGACCTTGCGCTCACCGCGCGAGAGCTCTTCGCGAGCCTCCTTGTCCAGCGGCAATTCGACCGGTTGTACCGCGCTCATCAGCGCACCTCCCTCTGCTTGGAGAGCTGTCTTGCGTTGTAGATGATGATCGGCATCACCAGGAGGAACAGCACCACGGCGAAGGCGGCGGATCGGCCCGTCTCGAAGCTGCGGAACTGCGTGTACATCTCATTTGCGATGACGGAGGTGCCGTTGGCCCCCGCCGTCATCGTGCGGACGATGTCGAAGACCTTCAGCGACGCGATGGAGATCGTCGTCAGGACGACGATCAGCGAGGGGCGGATCGCCGGCACGATGACGTTGATGAAGCTCTGCCATCCATTCGTGCCGTCCAACTGCGCGGCCTCGAGCTGCTCGGCGGGAACGCCCTTGATGGCGGCGGAGAGCACGACCATCGCGAAACCCGTCTGCACCCAGATCAGCACGACGATGAGGAACAGGGTGTTCCACGGCTCGGCGGCGAGGAAGTTGATCGGCTGCCCACCGAACCACACGATGATCTGGTTGAGGAATCCGATCTGATTCTGATCGTCGGGGCGCGCCGTGTACATGAAGCGCCAGATGATCGATGCACCGACGAACGAGATGGCCATCGGCAGGAACACGAGGATCTTGTAGTACTTCTCGCCGCGGGTCTTGTCGATGAAGTAGGCGTAGGCGAGACCCGCGATCGTCGAGACGATCGGGGCGACAAGCACCCAGACGATCGTGTTCAGGACGGTGCGGATACCGTTTTCGGTCGAGAAGATCCACGCGAAATTGTCGAGACCGACGAACGCCGTGCCGCGCGAGTTCATGAATGCCTGCACGATCGTCTGGATCGACGGGACCACGAGTCCGACGATGAGCAGGATGAGCGCGGGGCTCAGGAACCCGACGAGCTGGAACAGGTATCCCGCGCCGGACTTCGCGCGCATGTCGAGCCAGAAGAAGAGCAGTCCGAGCACACCCGCGGCGAGGATCGCCCAGGTGTAGGACTGCAGCACCCACAGCACGATGAGCGGGATCAGGATGCACGCCGCGAGGCGAATGATGGTGTACTTGCGGCCCTTCCGAGGGGCTATTTCGATGAAGAAGAGCAGGAGACCGATCACCACGACGAACGCGCCGATGATGATGGGAATCTCCAGCCAGGGTGAGAGGGTGCTCAACCACTGCAGGAAAGCGGCCACGGGAATCCTTTCGAGTGCTTCGTTGAACTCGGGGCGGGGCGCGAACGCTCAGCCTGCCCTCAGAGTACGGAGGTGGGGCCGCCCCTGAATAGGGGCGGCCCCGGATTCCTTCCGGTCAGCTGGACGGCCAGCCGGCTTCGATCTGTTCGAGCACGGTCTGTGTCGGAGTTCCGCCGACCCAGTCCCGCATTCCCGCGAAGAACGTTCCCACACCGACAGCACCGGGCATCAGGTCCGAAGCGTCGAAGCGGAACGTCGTCTCGGGGTCCTGCAGCAGCTCGATCGCGGCGACCAGGATCTCGCTCGACGCGTTCTCCGGGTCGAGTCCGTTGTTCGCCGAGATCACGCCACCGAGCGCGACGCGGCTGTTGGCCCATTCGGGGCTGGACAGGTACGCCTGTACCTGCTGCACGGCCTCGCGGTCGCTGAATGCGCCGACGATCTCGCCGCCACCGGTCACGACCGAACCCTCGGCACCCTCCTCGAAGGGAGGCGTCAGGAACGCCCAGATGTCGCCGTCTTCGGCCACTGTGCCGCCGGCGTCCACGATGAACCCGTCGTAGAACGAAGCCTGGTGGTGGAGCAGGCAGTCACCCGCGACAAGCGCCGTGGCCGGGTCGCCGAACGGTGTCGTGCCGATCGACTGGACGTCGCCGTAGCCGGCGTTGACATAGTCCGGGTTGAGGATGATCTTGCCGACCTCGTCGAACGCCGACGCGATCTGCGGGTCGGTGAACGAGATCTCGTTCGTGACCCACTGGTCGTAGACGTCCGTGCCCGACTGACGGAGCACGACGTCCTCGATCCAGTCGGTGCCCGGCCATCCGGTGGCCGCGTCCGAACCGAACCCGACGCACCAGGGCGCGGCGCCGGTCGTCGACTGGATCTCTGCCGTCAGGTCGAGAAGTCCCTGCCACGTGGTGGGGACCTCCCAGCCGTTCTCGGCGAAGGTCGCGGGCGAGTACCAGACCCAACCCTTCACGCTGGCCATGAGGGGCGCCCCGTAAAGGGTGCCGTCCACGGTGCCGTACGCGGCCCAGTCCTCGGACCAGTACTCCGCGACGTTCTCCTGGACGCTCTCGGGCGCGGGCACGAGGTATCCGCGGTCCGCCATGTCTGCCAGGAGCCCGGGCTGCGGGAAGATCGCGAGGTCGGGCGGGTTACCACCCTGGGCACGAACCGCGATCTGCGCCTCGAACTCCTGAGAGGCTTCGTACTCGATGTCGATGCCGTTCTCTTCTTCCCACTCCGCCCACGATTCGTTGAGCAGATCGGCCTCGGTGTTGCTGATGGTGCCGTAGACCGTGACGACGTTGTCGTCGCCGCCGTCGCCACCGCCGTTCGATTCCCCGGGTCCGCCCGTGCAGCCGGCGAGCGTGAGGCCGCCGATCGCGAGCATGGATCCCAGGACGAGGATCCTGCCCCGTCGCATTGTCTTCATCTGGTCCTCCTCATCGAGTGCGCGCGTAGTCGCGCCGAAGAATCGTCCGGTCCATACGGGCCTTGGAACCGATTCCATCACCACCGTAGATGACTCCAGACCGGCCCACAATCGACACAAAGTCACGACTCGATAACCCTCAAGAATTGAGCAATTTGCGCCGTGATATGGTCACCCTGAGGGTCTCGATCTCCCTGCTCGCCGTCGCATGCCGTATGGAAACGATTCCTTCACCGAGGCTATCCGCGCCTCCGCGGGCTACATCAAGGGAGATGCGATGAGCGGTATCGCCGATGTGGCGAGCCGGGCCGGCGTGTCGAAGGCCACGGCCAGCCGGGCGCTCACCGGCCATGGTTATGTCGCACCGGAGACTCGCGAGCGGGTTCAGCAGGCAGCGCGCGACCTGGGATATGTCGCGTCGAGCAGCGCCGCGAGCCTGGTCACGGGGCGGACTCACACGATCGCCCTCGTCGTACCCCGGGTCGGGCGCTGGTACTTCGGCGAGATCATCGAGGGAATAGAGCGCTCGCTCATGCGGCTGGGTTACGACCTCACGCTTTACGTGGCCGAGCCTGACTCGCGCGACCGGGATCGCCTGTATCGGCATTTCCTGGCCCGCAAGCGATTCGATGGGGTGATCGCCGTTGCACTCGAGCCCGACGATTCCGATCTCGAGAGCCTGGTCGGATTTGCCAAACCCACCGTCTGCATCGGCAACACGTTGGCGGGGATCGTCACCCTCGGCATCGACAATGTCGCCATCGGTCGCATGATCACGCAGCACCTGCTGGCGCTCGGCCACACGAGGGTCGCCTTCATCGGCGCGACGCCGGAGGGCGACCCGCCTGCCCGCGATGTCGACGACCGACAAGAGGGCTACGTCCAGGCCATGCGTGAGGCGGGGCTCCCGGTGACGGTGCACCCCTCAGCCCTCACCATCACCGCGGGCTATTCCGCCGCGACGTCCGCCCTCGCTGATGCCGACGCCCGCCCGACGGCAATTGTGGGGGCGTGTGACGAGGTCGCGATCGGGGCGATCATCGCCGCTCAGCGCCTGGGGATCGCCGTCCCCTCGCAGTTGAGCGCAATCGGCGTCGATGGGCACGACTATGCGGAGATGTTCGCCCTCACCACGGTCGAGCAGGACCCCTGTCGTCAGGGCGAAGATGCGGTCGCGATGCTCATGTCGATGATGGACGGCACCCAACCCCCCGAGCGCACGACCGCTCCCGCCCGTATGGTGATGCGCGCGTCGACGACGGCTCCGTCAAGCACCTGACGTACCCGGGCACGCAGAAAGCCCCGGATGCGGACATCCGAGGCTTTCTGACAGGAGACGATTTCGGGGCGTTGAACGCCCGTCGATCGTTCCGAATTACTTGAGGGTGACGGTCGCGCCGGCCTCTTCGAGCGAAGCCTTCGCCTTCTCGGCGGCTTCCTTGGTCGCGCCCTCGAGCACAGCCTTCGGGGCACCGTCGACGACAGCCTTCGCCTCGCCGAGACCCAGGCTGGTCAGCTCGCGAACGACCTTGATGACCTGGATCTTCTTCTCGCCAGCGGCCTCGAGGACGACGTCGAAGGAATCCTTCTCTTCGACCTCTTCAGCAGCGGCACCCGCGCCACCGGCGGCGGGGCCGGCCACGGCGACGGGAGCAGCGGCGGTGACCTCGAAGGTCTCCTCGAACTTCTTCACGAACTCGCTGAGCTCGATGAGCGTGAGCTCCTTGAACGCGTCGAGCAGCTCCTCGGTGGTGAGCTTTGCCATGATGTTTCTCCTTGTGTTGGTTTTACGTGCTTGCCGCGCCTGACCCGAGGGTCAGGCTGCGGATTCCTGCTTCTCACGCAGCGCGTCGACCGTGCGAACGGCCTTCGACAGCGGTGCGTTGAACAGATAGGCGGCTCCGAACAGCGAGGCCTTCATCGCGCCGGCGAGCTTCGCCAGCAGGACTTCACGGCTTTCGAGGTTGGCGAGCTTGCCGACCTCTTCCGCAGTCAGGGGGTTACCGTCGAAGTAACCGCCCTTGACGACCAGAAGAGGGTGTGCCTTGGCGAAGTCGCGCAGGCCCTTCGCAACGGCGACGGGGTCGCCGTGCACGAACGCGATGGCGGACGGGCCCTGAAGCTCGTCATCCAGCGAGGAGATCCCGGCCTTGTTGGCCGCGATCTTGGTCAGCGTGTTCTTCACCACGGCGTAGCTGGCGTGCTCACGGATGTTGTTGCGAAGCTCCTTGAGCTCGGCAACCGTGAGCCCGCGGTATTCGGTCAGCAGTACGGCGGTCGAGCTCTCGAAGTTCTTCGTGAGTTCGGCAACCGATGCGTCCTTCTGCGCCATGGCCACTCCTTGTGTGTACGAGGGGCCCCGCGATGGCGGGACACCGGCCACAGAAACCGGTTCCGCACATGAAAAAAGCTCCGGCGCAAGCGCACGGAGCTGGACGACCCTCTCGGGCCGTGTCGTTCGTGTCACCTGCGCGGGCCCCTGCATGTGCAGAGCTTCGATTGCCATGCGCTTGCGCGCACGCCAATGACCAGCGGTCTGTGGTTACCCCCAGGGTACGCCATCCCCGCATCCGCGCCAAATCTTGCGAGTCCGCCGGTTGCCAACGAGGCAGCCCGTTATTGCCCGTACGCAAGGGGACGTCTCGGCAACAACAGGCGGTCTCGCCGATCCGGCAGCGCGACCCCGAAGCTCGCGAGCCGCGCAGCCAGTGCCTCCGGTGACGCCGCGTGCGCGCTGCCGCCACGTAGGACACGTTTGCCTGTGGTCCCACGAACCCAATCCTCGCGCTGCTTCTCCGCGAGAAGTACCTGTTCGAGGGTGCGTCCAGACCTCATCGCTTCGTCCGTGTACTTGGTCTCACCGTCGCACTCGTAGAAGGCACCGGCCTCATCGAGCTCGATATCCATCCAGAACCATCCGTCCTTCGGCGCCCGCACCGGAACCTGCAGCCGAGGGGCGCGAAATCCGAGGCGGCGTAACTGCAGCTTGGTGATGCTTTCTAGAGGCAGCTGCGAGCGACCGTCGATCACCTCGATCAGCATGCGCGCGTGTCGGATGCCGCGCACACCTCGTGCGGCATCGATGCGCGCCGCCATCTCTGCCAACCATGCTTCGGCGGCAGTCGCGTCGTACTCACGGGGATCGCCACCGATGCGACCGAGTTGCGCGTCGGCGCACGAGAGGGCCACTTCCGCACTCGCCAGGCGAATCAGGTCGTATACGGTCCGCTCCGGAGACGTACAGAGGATGCCGCCGACGTCGACAACGTCTGCATCGTCGACGCTCCCCTGATGCCGGACAGTGCTGTCTGCCGTTCGACGAGCGACCTTCGCGTACAGCGTGTGAACTCGATCGACGATCACACGATGCAACGGAAGCCCGTGCACCGCGGCAGCCGACGTGAACGCGAACACCGGGCGAATACGTGCGCCATCGTTCACCGCGACGACGTGAGCGAGGTGTCGCGACTCGGGCCAGAGTTCGCGCCACTCCATGTCCGCGACGTACCACCCTCTTCGCAAGCGATGAAGATGCCCGGATGCGACCTCGCGTTCGATGCCACGGTCGGACCATCCGTCGACCATCAGTTGCTCCCGGGTGAGAAGCAGGCGGCGAACGGCAGGGATATCGAGGGTGCGCATCGCCATAGGATCGCGCCGTGGTATCCCAGCCACGCCCATCCGCCCTCGATTTGCGCTGTGGGGCTCCCCCGCGCACGCTGTGGAGGAACAGGATGCCCCATCGAGACCGCCGGGTATTCACGAGCCCGCCCCTTATTCGCCGGCAAGAACGGGCGGAGTCGACACGAACCGGCGGACTCGCCGGACTTC
>NZ_HG779847.1:0-4884 GCF_000582705.2 Microbacterium sp. C448 | reverse complement strand
CGGGACGCCGCGGGGTTAGGGTCGATTCGTGCTTCCCGAACTCGCCGCCCGCATCGTCGCGGACTCGCGCGACCGGGTGGCCTGGGTGCGGGCACGTTCCCGCGGCATCACCGCAACCGATGTCGCGAGCCTCACGAGCGAGAACGCGATAGCGAAGGCCGCAGACGCCAAGCTCATCGGAACGCGCTTCAGCGGCAATGCCTTCACCGACCACGGCCGAAAGCGCGAGCCCGAGATCGCGGCGTGGGTAGCCGCAATCCACGGCATCCTCCCCTCCTCGGCCCTGTTCCACGCGGTCGCGGAGCGGCGGCATCTCGCCACTCCGGACGGCGTTGCCACGACGCCCAGCGGATCGATCACGCTGGCCGAGATCAAGACAACGAACAAGGCGTGGCGATCCATCCCCCGCTCGTACATGCGTCAGATCTGGTGGCAGCAGCACGTGCTCGGCGCCGAGCGCACCCTTGTGGCGTGGGAACAGCACGACGGCTTCGTGCCGATCGGCGACGAACCCCGCTGCGCGTGGGTGGACCGCGACGACCGCGAGATCGCCCGCCTCATCCGCCTCGCTGATGCGCTGATCGACGAACTGCATCGCCGCACCACACGACCCGCAACGCCTCCCCCGGTACGAACGCTCGAGTTCGTCGAAGAGCGGATGCCTCGCGTCGCCCCGCGGCAGCCGTTCCGCGCGCTCGCCCTCGCGGACTGACGCACTCCTCCCTCGGCCTCCGGATCATGGGGCCGGGCGCCGGCGTGCGCCCGCGCGATTTAGTTGACTTTACTCAACGAAAATATATAGTTGACTTTACTCAACTTTCGCGCCACGCCTCGTGGTGCTCGCTCCGCAGGAAAGGGCCCTATGGCCACCTCGACTTCCGCGTCCACCGACGCCACACCGCCCGCACCACCCGCTCCGATGTCGCGACGAAAGGTCCTCGAGGCCCTCTCCGGGCTGCTGCTCGGGATGCTCGTCTCGATGCTCGCGGCCACCGTCGTATCGACGTCGCTCCCGGTCATCGTGCACGACCTGCAGGGCGACCAGACCGTGTTCACCTGGGTCGTCACCGCCACCCTTCTGACCACGGCGATCTCGACGCCGATCTGGGGCAAGCTCGCCGATCTGTTCGACCGCAAGCTGCTGATCCAGTTGGCTCTCGCGCTGTTCGTGCTCGCGACCGCTGCGGCGGGCTTCTCGCAGGACGCCGCCACCCTGATCGCGTTCCGCGCCGTGCAGGGCCTGGGCGCCGGTGGACTCGCCGCCCTCAGCCAGGTGTTGATGGCCGACATCATCAGCCCGCGCGAACGTGGCCGCTACATGGGGCTCTTCGGCGCCGTGATGGCCCTGGCCACAGTCGGCGGGCCGCTCCTCGGCGGATTCATCACGGACGGAATCGGATGGCGGTGGAACTTCTTCGTCGCGATCCCGTTCGCCATCGCCGCCTTCGTGATCCTGCAGCGCACCCTGCACGTACCGCGCGTTCGGCGCGGCAAGGTCCGGATCGACTACCTCGGAATCGTCCTGCTCTCGACCGCCGTGTCGCTGCTGCTCGTCTGGATCACCAACGCCGGCAAGAACTACGACTGGTGGAGCGTCGAGACGGGGCTCATGGTCGGCGGGGTCGTCGTCGCCACCGCCTTGTTCATCGTGGTCGAACTGCGCTCGCGCGAGCCGCTCATCCCGCTCTCGCTGTTCCGCAACCGCACCTTCACACTCTCGGTGATCGCTTCGATCGCGACGGGGCTCGCGATGTTCGGGGCAGCCGTGTTCCTGGGCCAATACATGCAGATGTCGCGCGGCGCGACTCCTGCCGAGGCCGGACTGCTCACGATCCCGATGATGGGTGGGCTGTTGGTGACCTCGATCCTCATCGGCCAACTCATCAGTCGCTTCGGCCGCTGGAAGGCGTACATGATCGGCGGCGCCCTGTCGCTCATCGCCGGCTCGGTGCTGCTCTCGACGCTGCACTACGACACCCCGTACCCCCTCGTCGCGCTGTACATGTTTCTGCTCGGCGCGGGCGTCGGCGCAACAATGCAGAACCTCGTTCTCGTCGTGCAGAACACGGCCAAGCCCCAAGAGATGGGCGCCGCGAGCTCCGGCGTCACGTTCTTCCGGAGCCTGGGCGGCACGATCGGCGTGTCCGTCATGGGGGCTGCGCTTGCGTCGAGCGTGGCCGACGGCTTCGTCCGGTACCGGGATGCGATCGGTACCGCGCTCGCCCCGCTCGGCGACGCGGGCCTCGCGGTTGCGGCTCAGTTGCAGTCCGGCACACTCCCCGCGGTGAACACCCTTCCCGACGGCGTTCGCGTCATCGTCGAGGACATCTACGCACAGGGCATCGCGCACTCGTTCCTGTTCGCGGTCCCACTGGCGATCATCAGCTTCATCGCGATCGTCTTCCTGCCCAATCGGCCGCTGACCCGCATGACCACGACCGAGCGGTTGGCCGCGGGCGAGGCGGATCTCGCCACTTTCACCGCGAGCGAGGGCATGGAGTCGATCCCCGCGTCGGGGAAGGGTACCGTCGAGCGATGACCGATCAGCCGCAACGCGTCTCGAACCCGGACTGGCACGAGGCGGTGCGGGAGCTCGAATCGGAATTCGGTGAACTCTCGGTACGGATGCGTCAGGTCATGGCTGCCCGCGCCGACAGGCTGAGCCCGGGAATGCTGCCCGGCGCGTACAAGGTGTTCACGACGATCGTCAAGCACGGGCCGATCAGTCCCTCCGTGCTTGCCGAGACGCTCGTCGCCGACAAAGGCCAGGTGAGCCGGACGGTGCGCGAGCTCGAGCAGGCGGGTCTGATCGAGCGTGCCGCCGATCCGGCAGACGGCCGCTCGGCGCGGCTGACGGCGACGCCGGAAGGTGTGGAGCGGCTCGCAGCCGCCCGGAGCGCCGACCCGCACGCCCTGCACGATCGACTCGCGGACTGGGATGTCTCAGACATCCGAACCCTGACGCGGCTGCTCCGCGCGGCGTCGACCGGCGAAACCCCGTCCGGCTCCGCCTGACGACCCGTATGGCGTAGCGGCACGTTAGCACCTGCGTAACACCGTCGAGACAATCCCCGGCTTTACTGGGACCAGTCCGATCCTCGGGGCAATAGCGCCCCCGGGCCAGGTGTGCATCATGCCTCATGTGCACGCGTGCCGGTTTGCAGGATCGCGCAGAATGGAGCACCGCCATGGCAGTTCGCCCCCCACGACCCGCGGGAGCGCCCGCCGAGGCGCCAAGCGTTCCGGACACGATGCGCGCCGTCGTGTTCGACGAGCCAGGAGACGCGGATTCGTTGCATCTCACCGAGGTCGCCACCCCGGCTCCCGTCATGAGCGAACTGCTCGTGCGGGTCGTCGCCGCGGGCGTGAACCCCATCGACGCCAAGACGCGCTCGGGTCGTGGCGTGTCATCAGCGATCGCGTCGTACCCCGCGGTCCTCGGTTTCGACTTCAGCGGGATCGTGGTCCGCGCGCCCTTCGAGACGCATCCCCTTCAGCCGGGCACGCCCGTGTACGGCATCGCGGCGTTCCCCCGCACGCCCGGCAGCTACGCGGAGTATGCGGTCGTGTCCTCGCTCTCGGTCGCCAAGATGCCGACGGGTCTGTCACACGTGGAGGCCGCGGGTGTGCCGCTCGCCGCGCTCACGGCCTGGGGCCTCATCGTTGAAACTGCGCACGCGCACGAGGGCCAGCGGATCCTGATCCACGCCGGCAGCGGCGGCGTCGGACACTTCGCCGTGCAGTTCGCGTCGTATTTTGGCGCGCACGTCACGGCGACGGCGTCGGGGCGGAACGCCGCGTGGCTGCGTGAACTCGGAGCATCCGTCGTCATCGATCACACCACGACGAAGTTCGAGGATGTCGTGGCCGACGTCGATGTGGTGATCGACCTGGTCGGCAACACGCTCGACGCCACGGGCAGCCGCTCGCTCGGGGTCCTGCGGCGGGGTGGGCTGATCGTGAATGTGCCGACGGGAAGCTGGCCGACGTTCGAAGAGGATGCCTCGGCAGCGGACGTCCGCGCGTCCACCTACAAGGTGATCCCGGACGGCGGGGCACTCGCGACGATCGCTCGCCTGCTCGCCTCGGGATCAGTGCAGGTCTACATCGACCGCGTATTCGACCTGGGGGACGCCGCCGAGGCGCATCGCGAGATCGAGGACGGCCACACGCGCGGCAAGATCGTGCTGCGCGTCAGCGACGACTAGTCAGGCCGCCCTCCCGCTGGGCTGAGCGCCCGCCGCGCCTCGTCGACGACGATGCGGGCAACACGGTCGAGCAGGGGTGATCGCAGGTCCCACTGCTGCCAATAGAGCGGCACGTCGATCGGATCGCCCTCGAGCACCACGATCTCGCCCGCGGCGATCGGCCCGTCCGCTTGCAGGGGCGGGAGCATTCCCCATCCGAGTCCCGACCGCACCGCGGTCGCGAAGTCGTGGGACGCAGGGACGAATATTCGCGGCGGCGTCTCGACGGATGCGCCGCGTGCGCGGAGCCACCGCGCTTGCAGGTCGTCTCGACGGTCGTATTCGATGACGGGCGCACGGGCGAGCGATTGCGCGTTCACCCCTCCCGCGAACCAGCGCCGCGCGAACACGGGGGTCGCGCATGCCCGATACGACATGACCCCGAGCGGCGTCACCGTGCAGCCGGCGACCGCGGCGCTCTGCGACGTCACAGCAGCCGAGACACTTCCGTCTGCGAGCAGGCGTGCCGTGTAGTCCTGGTCGTCGCGACGCAGTTCGATCGCGACGTCCCCCTCGGCCACGATCCGAGCCACGGCGGGCAGAAACCAGGTGGCGAGGGAATCGGCATTGACCGCTAACGCCAGTCGCGCGGGTCCCTCTTCGTCGAGCCCGAGCGAGCGGAGGGTGTCGTGCTCGA
>NZ_HG779846.1:0-12754 GCF_000582705.2 Microbacterium sp. C448 | reverse complement strand
GGGCGAGCTGGCGGGCGAGGCGGACGACGGTCTCGCCCGCCTCGGTGGCGCGCAACGGCTTCGAGCGGATCAGCAATGTCCGACCGATCCGTTCCTCGAGCGCCCGGATTCGCTGGCTGACCGCGGACGGCGTGATGTGCAGCGTGCGCGCCGCGGCGTCGAGCGTGCCGGCATCGACCGCAGCGGCTACGGTCGCGACGAGTTCGAGCGGGAGCTTCATGAAGCCATGCTAATGGTGCGAAAGAAACGTGAGCTGGCCTTAATTGATCCGGCACCGTACCTTCGAGTCGTGCTCATCTCCGCCGTCTCGGGCCTCGGCCTCGGCTTTTCACTGATCGTCGCCATCGGCGCGCAGAACCTGTTCGTGCTGCGCCAGGGCATGCGTCGGGAACACATCGTGCTCGTCGCGACGATCTGTGCGGTCTCCGACGCCGTGCTGATCGCGCTCGGCGTCTCGGGCGTCGGCCTGGCACTGCAGGCACTGCCGTGGCTGACCGAGATCGTGCGCTGGGCGGGAGCGGTGTTCCTGGTGACATACGGATGCCTCGCCGCACGACGCGCGTGGCGCCCGAGCGGCGAGGTGCTGCTCCCGGCGCCGGGCCCGACCGCTCGGGCGACCGACGCCAGGACGGCGACGCAGACGAGCGCCGTCGCGGTCGCCTCGACGGCGCTCGCCCTGACGTGGTTGAACCCCCACGTCTACCTCGACACCGTGTTCCTTCTCGGTTCGATCGCGGCAACCTACGCGAGCCCGTGGGCCTTCGCCGCGGGTGCGATCGTCGCCAGTGCGGTCTGGTTCTCCGGCTTGGCGTTCGGCGCCCGCTACCTCGGCCGACTCCTCTCCACCGAGCGGGCCTGGCGCATCCTCGATGCCTCGATCGCCGTCGTCATGATCGTCCTCGGCATCAGCCTTGTCGTGTTCCGCTGAGACAACGACGGAACAACGACGAAGGGCCCCACCGTTTCCAGTGGAGCCCTTCGTTTATGCAGCGCGTCAGATCGCGTTGACGTCCAGCGGGATGCCGGGGCCGAACGTGGTCGACACTGCACCCTTCTGGATGTAGCGACCCTTGGAGCTGGACGGCTTCAGACGAACGATCTCGTCGAGCGCCGCCTTGATGTTCTCGTCGAGCTGCTCGGCCGAGAACGACGCCTTGCCGACCACGAAGTGGACGTTGGCGTGCTTGTCGACGCGGAACTCGATCTTTCCGCCCTTGATCTCCTCGACGGCCTTGGCCGGGTTGGGGGTCACGGTGCCGGTCTTCGGGTTCGGCATCAGACCACGGGGGCCCAGCACCTTTCCGAGGCGACCGACCTGGCCCATGAGCTCGGGCGTCGAGACGGCCGCGTCGAACGACGTGTAGCCGCCCGCAACCTTCTCGATGAGCTCGGCTCCACCGACCTCGTCGGCGCCGGCCGCGAGAGCAGCCTCGGCCGCGGGGCCCGTTGCGAAGACGATGACGCGGGCAGTCTTACCCGTGCCGTGGGGCAGGATGACGGTGCCGCGCACCATCTGGTCTGCCTTGCGGGGGTCGACGGCGAGCTTCAGCGCGACCTCGACGGTCGAGTCGAACTTCGCCGAGCCGGTCTCCTTCGCGAGGGCAACAGCCTCGGTCGGGGTGTAGAACGTGTCAGCCGCGATCTTCGCGGCGGCGGCCTGGTAGGCCTTGGACTTGGTAGCCATAGTCGTTATTCCCCTCAGTCCTCAACCGTGATGCCCATGGAACGGGCGGTGCCGGCGATGATCTTCGAGGCGGCCTCGATGTCGTTCGCGTTCAGGTCAGGCTGCTTGACCTCGGCGATCTCGCGCACCTGAGCCTTGGTGAGCTTGGCCACCTTGGTCGTGTGCGGAGTCGGCGAGCCCTTGGCAACGCCAGCGGCCTTCTTGATGAGCTCGGCAGCGGGGGGCGTCTTCAGGATGAACGTGAAGCTGCGGTCCTCGTAGACGGTGATCTCGACGGGGATGACGTTGCCGCGCTGGGCCTCGGTCGCCGCGTTGTACGCCTTGCAGAACTCCATGATGTTGACGCCGTGCTGACCGAGCGCGGGCCCGATCGGCGGCGCCGGGTTGGCGGCTCCGGCCTTGATCTGGAGCTTGATCAGGCCGGTCACCTTCTTCTTGGGTGCCATTCTTGTTTCCTCTCATCGACCGGATGCTTCTGCATCCGCTCTCCCGCGCACCCGGCATTTCCGGATCGCGGTTCTCCGGAGCAGAACTCCGGAAGCCTGTATTAGTTCCTACTGCTTGCTGTTTACTGCTTCGTGACCTGGTCGAACGACAGCTCGACCGGGGTCTCGCGCTCGAAAAGCGACACGAGAACCGTGAGCTTGCCGCTCTCGGGCTTGATCTCGCTGATCGTGCCGGGCAGGCCCGCGAACGAGCCTTCCTTGATCGTGATCGTCTCGCCGACCTCGAAGTCGACCTCGGTGACGATGCTGCGCGCCTGCGTCGCCGAGCCCTTGCCGCCACCGGACTTCGCCGTGGCGACTTCCTTGATCTCGACGAGGGACTTCAGCATGTTGAAGGCCTCTTCGAAGCGGAGCGGGGTCGGGTTGTGGGCGTTGCCGACGAAGCCGGTCACGCCGGGCGTGTGGCGAACGACCGACCAGGTGTCTTCGTTCAGGTCCATGCGCACGAGCACGTAGCCCGGGATGCGCACGCGGGTGACCATCTTGCGCTGGCCGTTCTTGATCTCGACGACGTCCTCCATCGGGACCTCGATCTGGTAGATCTCGTCCTCGACCTCGAGCGACGACTTGCGCTGCTCGATGTTCGCCTTGACCTTGCGCTCGAAGCCGGCGTACGAGTGGATGACGTACCACTTGCCCGGCAGGTAGCGCAGTTCGGCGCGGAACGCCTCGTACGGGTCAGCCTCGGCGTCGTCTTCGGATTCGCCGTCTTCGGATTCGCCGTCGACGGATGCCTCGGCGTCATCGACGACTGCCGCAGCTGCGTCGACCTCTGCCACGAAGTCCTCGTCCAGGACGGGCGCGTCGGGCTCACCGTTGATGTCGGGACCGTCGTAGGGGGTGACCTCTTCGGCATCCTCGGCTGCGCGCTCGGACTCTTCGTCCTCGAGCGAATCGGTCAGGACCTCGGCGGCGGCTTCGGCCTCGGCGGCCTCGTCGATGTGCAGGGCGTCGTTCACGATAGCGTCGGCCTCCGGGTCGTCGATCTCGATGTCGTCCAGTTCAGCGAAGTCTTCGTCGTCGTCCCCGTCACTCACGACGTGCAGCGCGGCGTGCTCCGCAGGCTCGACCGAGCGCTCCTCGGCAGCGAGCTGGTCGCCCTCCTGCGCCTCGTCGTCCTCACTGGACTGCTCGGCGGCCGTCGCCCAGTCGGCGTCGTCGGTGAATCTTTCGGTCACTGGATCACTTCCGTTGATGACGGCCTGTTCGGGCCGCCGATGATTCGGTCTGGGTGCGTCTGGCCGGGGTGTGTCTACGCGCCGACGAGTTCGCCGGGCGTTCCGAAGACGACCGAGGCCATCCAGGAGAAGACGAAGTCGAGGCCGTAGACGATCGCCATCATGACGACGACGAATCCGAGCACCACCGCGGTGAACTTCAGCAGTTCCTGGCGCGTCGGCGTGACGACCTTGCGGAGCTCGGCGAACACCTGCCGGATGAACAAGACGAGGCGGGCGAAGAAGCCGGGCTTCTTTCCGCGATCCGTCTTGCCCGCCGCGACGATCTCGCCGTTCGGCTCGTCTTGGGCCACTGCACTCACCTGAATGTACCTTTCGTGTGTCAGCTCGGGGCTGACGCGCAGGGCGGACAGGAATCGAACCTGCAACCTGCGGTTTTGGAGACCGCTGCTCTGCCAATTGAGCTACCGCCCTAAGGACCGTTTCCGGCCCCGGGTCCACACTCTTGCACCGTGCTCACGAACAGGATTTCGCCCGACCGCGGGCACGGCAAAGAATGCAGATTTCGACTGCACCGCAAGTCTACGTCATGCCCGGGGAAGGTCGCGAATGCCTCTCGCGCTCAGGAGTCCGCCGCGCCGTACCGGTCGGGCTCCGGTCCGATCTCGAAAGCGCGACCTGTGAGAGAGACAGGCGCGACGCGCACGTAGTTGTACTTGAGGGTCGGGATCCACGGGCGCAGCGGCAACTCGTCTGCGGCATGGACCTCGTCGCTCACCGTGAGTCGGTGGGCATGCCCCCGCACGACGACGCTCCACGCATCCGTTCCCGAGTGGTCGTCCACCTCGAACAGCACCTCGTCGTTCACCGTGAGTTCGAAGAGCTTGCTGCCCTCGGCCGTGCGGAAGACGATCGTCTCGTCGTCCACGACGTAATTGACGGGGAAGATGTCGAGAACATGCCCCACGTGTGTGACGAGCCTGCCAAGCTGCTGCGTTCGCAGACGATCCCAGCACTCCTGCGCTCCCAGGCGACTGACTGCTTCGTTCATCTCGTCCATGAGACAGACCTCCTCATCCCTATCGTCCCCCGAACGACAGGGAGCCACCAGCCGCGGCGGCCGTGAATATCAGGGACCGACCCGGATGAGCTTCTTGTTGACGAACTCGTCTGCTCCCAGCAGGCCCATTTCGCGCCCCGTGCCGGAACGCTTGACCCCCCCGAACGGCAGTTCGGGCGAGTCCGCGAGCACGAGGTTGACGTAGACCATGCCGGCGTCGATCGCGTCGGCCACCCGCTCGGCCTGCGCTTCGTCCGTCGTGAACACATAGGAGCCGAGCCCGAAGCCGGTGTCGTTCGCCAGGGCCACCGCCGCCGCCTCGTCGGCGACGCGGTAGACGACGCCGACGGGTCCGAAGAACTCTTCGCCGTAGGCATCCATCTCGGGCGTGACGTCGGTCAGCACCGTGCCCGGGAAAAAAGCGCCATCGCGCACACCGCCCGTGACGAGCGTCGCGCCCTGCTCGACAGCGCGTTGCACCTGCTGCTCGAGACGCTCGGCCGCCGCAAGCGACGACAGGGGACCGAGCACCGTGTCCTCGCTCATCGGGTCACCGACCGTCGCGGCACTCATCGCCGCGGCGAACTTCTCCACGAAAGCGTCGTACAGCCCGTCGACCACGACGAAGCGCTTGGCGCCGTTGCAAGACTGGCCGACGTTGTCCAGGCGCGCCTCGACGGCGGCCTCCACCGCACCGTCGAGGTCGTCGGTCGAGAACAGCAGGAACGGGTCCGAGCCACCGAGCTCGAGCACGACCTTCTTCAGGCTGCGGCCGGCGGCCTCGGCGACCGCCGCGCCCGCGCGCTCCGATCCCGTGACCGAGACGCCCTGCACGCGCGGGTCGGCGATGATCGTCGCCGCCTGCTCGTTGGTGGCGTACAGATTGACGTAGACACCCTCGGGGAACCCGGCGTCGAGATACATCTGCTCGATCGCCGCGGCGGACTCCGGGCACTGCGGCGCGTGCTTGAGCAGGATCGTGTTGCCGATCGCGACGTTCGGAGCGGCGAACCGGGCGACCTGGTAGTACGGGAAGTTCCACGGCATGATCCCGAGCAGCGGACCGAGCGCTGACCGTCGAACGACTGCCGTGCCCTCGCCGAGGATGTCGATCGGCTGGTCGGCCGTGATCTTCGCGGCGTTGTCGGCGTAGAACTGCGTGATGTCGGCGGCGAAGTCGACCTCACCGAGGGCAGCGGCGAGCGGCTTGCCCATCTCGCGCACGATGATCTCGGCGAGTTCGTCCCGACGCTCGCGGTGCAGGTCGGCCACGCGGTTCAAGCGCTCGGCGCGTTCGGCGACGGATGCGTCGCGAGCCCAGTCGCGATAGGCGGTCGCGGCGGCTGCGACTCCCGCCTCGATCTGCGCGTCCGTGAAGGTCTCGTACGAGGCAAGAGTCTCACCCGTGGCCGGGTTGACGACGGCGTATTCGGTCATGATCGCTCCCATTCGTCCGCGTCAGTCGACGGGGATCAGCGTGTACTTGGTCGAGAGATATTCGTGGATGCCCTCGAGGCCGCCCTCGCGCCCGATGCCGGACTGCTTGACGCCCCCGAACGGTGCGGCCGCGTTCGAGACGACACCGACGTTCAGTCCCATCATCCCCGTCTCGAGGCGATCGATCATCCGGTGCCCACGCGCGAGGTCCTTCGTGTACACGTAGGACACCAGCCCGTACTCGGTGTCATTCGCGAGGCGAACGGCCTCGTCCTCGTCACGGAAGCGGGCGATCGCCAGCACGGGGCCGAATATCTCTTCGCGCAGAATCTCGCTGCCCGCGACCACATCGGAGATGACCGTGGGCTGGAAGAACGATCCCTCGCCCTCGATCGCCGAACCGCCCGTGACCAGGCGCGCGCCGCGATCGACGGCGTCCGAGACGAGCGCGGATGCCTTGGCCACCGCGTCGTCGTCGATGAGCGGCCCGATCTGCACGTCGTCCTCCGTGCCGCGGCCGATGCGCATCGCGGCGACCCGCTCACCCACACGGCGGGCGAACTCGTCGGCCACCGCGTCGTGCACGATGAACCGGTTCGCGGCCGTACAGGCCTGACCGATATTGCGGAACTTGGCCTGCATGGCCCCGTCCACGGCCTTATCGATATCGGCGTCCTCAAACACGACGAACGGCGCGTTGCCGCCGAGTTCCATCGAGACGCGCAGCACACCCTCGGCGGCCTGCGCGATGAGCTTGCGCCCCACCCCCGTCGAGCCGGTGAACGAGAGCTTCCGCAGCCGCGGGTCGGCGATGATCGGCGCGGCCAGCTTCGATGACGACGACGAGTTGACGACATTGACGACGCCGGCGGGCAGTTCCGCCTCTTCCAGGATGGTGGTGAAGAGCATCGTGGTGAGCGGTGTCAGCGCGGGAGGCTTGATCACGACGGTGCACCCCGCGGCGAGCGCCGGGGCGATCTTGCGCGTCGCCATCGCGAGCGGGAAGTTCCACGGCGTGATGAAGAACGACGGGCCGACCGGACGCTGCGAGACCACCATTCGACCGGTGCCCTCGGGGTTGAGCCCGTAGCGGCCGGCGATCCGCACGGCCTCTTCCGAGAACCAGCGCAGGAACTCGCCGCCGTAGGCGACCTCACCGCGCGCCTCGGCGAGCGGCTTGCCCATCTCGAGCGTCATGACGAGCGCCAGGTCTTCCTTGCGCTCCTGCACCAGGTCGAACGCGCGGCGCAGGATGTCGCTCCGCGTCCGCGGCGGCGTCGCGGCCCAGGCGTCCTGCGCGGCCACGGCCGCATCGAGGGCGCGCATGCCGTCTTCGGGCGTCGCATCGGCGATCGTCTTGATGACGGCGCCCGTCGCGGGGTCGCGGACGTCGAAGGTGCGAGCGCCCGTCGCATCCGTCCACTCGCCCCCGATGAAGAGACCGGAGGGGATGGATGCCAGCAGTGCGGCTTCGCGCTCGGGGGTGATGCTCATCGGTGGGATTCCTTTCGTGCGCTTCGTCCTCTGAGGGAACGTGCGCTGATGGGTGCGTCGAGGGACAGGGTTTCACCGCGGAAGAACGCGGGGCTGCGGAAGCGCTGGATCACCATGATCACGATGCCGAGGCCGATGATCACGACCCCGAGCACGAACACGCTGCCGAGGCCGAACCATTCGGTTCCGCTGCCGTAGTCGGGGTCCATGCTCTCGACCAGCGTGATGACGAACAGTGCCGCCAGGATGATCCCGCCGACGAGGGGGAACAGCAGGGTGAAGAAGACGTTCCGCACCGAGTCGAACCACTGCTTGCGGAAGTACCAGACGCACGCGAAGGCCGTGATGCCGTAGTAGAAGCAGATCATCAGACCGAGGGTCGTGATGGTGTCCCAGAGCACGTTCTCGTTCACGAAGCGCATGACGGCGTAGAAGACCGACGCGATCACGGCCGACACGATCGTGGCGTAGCCCGGGGTGAAGAAGCGCGGCGTGACGGCGGCGAACTTCTTCGGCAGGGCCCCGTAGTGCCCCATCGCCAGCAGGGTGCGCGCCGGTGAGACGAACGTCGACTGCAGCGACGACACGGACGACGTGAGTACGGCCAGCGAGACGAGGAACGCGAGGGGTCCGAGGATCGGACCGCTCAGGAAGAAGAACACGTTGCTCTGGATGTCCTCGTTGCCGAGTCCCAGTTCACCCGTTCCGATACCGGCGAACGCCAGCAGCGAGATCGCGATGAGCAGGTAGAGGACGACGATCGTGATGACCGTCAGGGTCGCGGCGCGTCCCGGCGTCTTCTCGGGGTCTTTCGTCTCTTCGTTCATCGTGAGGGTGACATCCCACCCCCAGAAGATGAAGATCGACAGCGAGAGTCCCGCAACGACGGCCGTGAACGAGCCGACGGCGAACGGGTTGAACCACGACAGTTCGGGCATCGACGCGTCGAAGGCGTTGCCCTGTGCGACGTGAACGAACGCAGCTATCGCGAACACGACGAGCACGAGCACCTGGAAGCCGACGAGGAAGTACTGCAACTTCTGGGTGGTCTGCATGTCGCGGTACGAGATCAGCGTGGCGCCGAGCATGAAGGCCAGACAGACGGCGACGTTGATGAACGGGTTGAATGCCAGGTCGGCGATCGCGCCGTTCGTCTGAGCGATCTGGTCGATCAGCAAGAAGAAGAATTCGACGGCTATGCCCGCGAGATTCGACAGCACCAGGATCGTGGCGGCGATCAGCCCCCAGCCGGCCATCCAGCCGACCCACGGACCGAACGCGCGGGCGGCCCAGGTGAACGATGTGCCGGAGTCCGGCATCTGGCGGTTGAGTTCGCGATAACCGAACGCGACCAGCAGCATCGGAATGAATCCGATGAGGATGATCGCGGGTACCTGGAATCCGACCTCGGACACCGTGGGACCGAGGGCCGCCGTCAGTGTGTAGGCCGGGGCGATGCACGAGATACCGATGACGACCGCGCCGATCAGGCCGACCGTCCCGGCGCTCAGGCCCTTCTTGGAGAGTCCCCCGGTCACCGGGTCCCCGGTTTCGGCGACGCTCTTTCGGGTGGTGCTCATGCGCGTTCTCCTTCCACAGCGTGCGTTCGGGGCACGACGATCATGGGCACCGGAAGGGTCCGGAGCATCTTGGCGGCGGTCGAACCGAGGAATAGGCGGCGCGGCTGCGCGAGCCTGCTCGACCCGACCAGGACGACCTCGCCGTCCTGCCAGTCGAGTTCGGCGACGGCATCTTCGATGCTCGCACCCTGGGCGGCGGATGCTTCGGCGACGATGTCGGCCGGAAGCCCCGCGCGCGCCTGCGACAGCACCATGTCGGCGTGCGTCGAACCGGCAAGACGGATGACGCCGGTGTCGACTCCCGAGGGGAGGTCGATCGTCACGAGCGACACGAGTCGTAGTGTCGCGCCGGTGGCGGCGGCGAGCGAGACGGCGTCATCGATCAGGGCGTCCGCGCCGGGACGCGTGCCGACCGCGGCGGTGATGCGCGTCAGCGGCGCCGTCACGGTGCGGGCGCCGGCGGGGGCGAGCACGACGGGCACGGTCGACGAGTGCAGGAGTTCATTCGCGACCGCACCGAGGGTGTAGCGCCCCAGGATCCCGCCCGGCGAGGCACCGACGACGATGTACGCCGCGCCCAGTTCCGTGGCTACCTCGAGAAGTCCCTCAGCGAACGAGTCCGAATAGCGAACGTGCGTGGCGTGGGCGAGCCCCGCGGGGAGGGCAGCGACGGCCGAGTCGAGCCATCCGGCGGCCTGCTCGCGCACGTACGCGTCGTAGCTGGCATCCGGCGGCACGACGGCCCCGCGGCCCTCATCGAGCAGGACGGTGACGAGTTCGACCTGTCCACCAGACGCGGTGGCGAGCCGGGCGGCAAGAGCCGCGGCGTCGGCGCCGGAATCGGTCGCCGTGTAGCCGACGACGAAAACGGGTGCGCTCATGCGCGGGCCTCCTCGATGATGTGTGCCGCGGCTTCGCGACCCATGCGGATCGCCCCGTCGACGTGCTGGTAACCGGCGCCTGCCAGATCACTGCAGGCGAAGTGGATGGGGCCGACCGGGGTGCGCAGATCCACACCGTAGCGAGCGAGACCACCGAGGTCGAAGCTCGCGGCGTAGGCCCCGCGCGTCCACTCTTCGGAGCCCCAGTCACTCTCGTAGTAGACGACGGGGTCTTTCGCCTCGGGCCCGTAGTAGTGCGAGAGGGACTCAAGGATGCGCTCCTTGCGCTCCTCGGCGCTCAGCCGGAACAGATCGTCGGCGGTCTGGTCCGAGACGAAGCCGACGAGCGTTCCGCGGGAGTCACCGTGGTTGGTGTTGTCGTAGGCCTCGTGCGAGAGCTCGTACGGGCTGAACGCGGTACCCGAGAGCCCCTTGGCGCGCCAGAACGGGGTCTCGTAGACCGCGTGGACCTTGATGACGAAACCCATCGACAGGTGTTGGTGCATCTGGTGCTGCAACCGCGGCAGCGGCGGCACGTACGAGATGCGCGAGTAGAGGTTCGGGGCGAGCGCGATGATGGCGAATCGCGCACGCACGGTCGTGGTGTCGGCGATGGCGGTGACCGCGGTCTCGCCCCACTCGAGCGTTCGCACGGGCTGGTTCAGCAGCACGTCTTCGCCGAGGCGCTCCGCGAGCAAGATCGGAACCTGCTGGAGTCCCCCGACGACGCGCTTGTCGAGGATGAAGTCGGCGTCGACCAGGTGGGAGTACGACCCGGCGGAGGCTGCCATCAGGAGCGACTGCAGCAGCGAGAAGGTATGTGTCGGCTTGGTGAGCATCGCCGAACCGGTCGCGAAGGCGAGGTTCCGCACGGCTTCGTCGTCGTCGGTCTGTGCGCGCAGCCACGCGTCCCACGAGACACGATCCCACTCGGCTGCCTTCTCGTGCGCCCAGGGCCGGTCGGGGTCGATCTCGGCGACCATCGCGTCGAGCCGCTCGGTGATCTCGGCGATGACGCGCTCGGTCTCCGCCGAGACGGGGAACATCTCGCCCGTGAAGCGGTGCGCGACGCCATCCGGTCCGACATACACGCTGTCGCCCTCGCGGTATCGACTGAACGTCTCGAGACCGAGCTCGGCGACCGTGTCGATCAGCGCGTCCTGGTCGGGCGAGACCCACTGCCCGCCGATCTCGAGCATGGCTCCGTCGATCTCGTCGGTCCAGAGCCGGCCGCCGACGCGGTCGCGGGCCTCGAGCACGGCGACCGACAGCCCGGCCTTGCGAAGCGTATTCGCCGCGGTCAGTCCCGCAGCCCCCGCCCCGATGACAACGACGTCACGGGTGATCTCGTTCATCTGGCGTTTCTCCTTCAGTCGCGAGCGAGGGCGCCCTCGACAACGTCGAGACCCTCGTTCAGCAGGTGGTTCGGGATGGTCAGCGGCGGCAAGAACCGGATGATGTTCCCGTGCGTACCGCACGTCAGCACGATCACGCCGTTCGCGATGCAGTCCTTCGCGACCCGAGCTGTGAGCGCACCGTCCGGCTCTCCCGTCTCGGGGTCGACGAACTCGGCGGCGATCATCGCGCCGAAACCGCGCACGTCGCCGATGCGGGCGTCCGTTGCGGCCAGGGCGCGCAGTCGGGATGTCAGGATGTCGCCGATCTCGGTCGCCCGCTCGAGCAGTCCATCCTCGACGTAGGACTCGATCGCGGCGAGCGCCGCGACGCAGGCGAGCGGGTTGCCGCCGTAGGTGCCGCCCAGTCCACCCGTGTGCGTGGCATCCATCATCTCGGCGCGGCCCGTCACACCCGAGAGGGGTAGGCCGTCGGCGATGCCCTTGGCCGTGACGACGAGGTCGGGCACGATGCCGAAGTGCTCGCTGGCGAACCAGCGGCCGGTGCGGGCGAAGCCTGTCTGCACCTCGTCGGCGATGAAGACGACGCCGTTTTCGCGGCACCAGTCCGCGAGCGCGTTCAAGAAGCCGTCGGCGGGCACGATGAATCCGCCCTCGCCCTGGATGGGTTCGATGATGACCGCCGCGACGTTGTCGGCGCCGACCTGCTTCTCGATGTGCAGGATCGCCTTCTTCGCGGCCTCGGGCCCCGTCAGTCCGTCGCGGAACGGGTAGGACATGGGCGCGCGGTAGATCTCGCCGGCAAACGGTCCGAAGCCGTGCTTGTACGGCATGTTCTTCGCCGTCAGTGCCATCGTCAGGTTCGTGCGGCCGTGGTACGCGTGGTCGAACGCGACGATCGCGTGGCGTTTGGTGTACTTGCGGGCGATCTTGACCGCGTTCTCGACGGCCTCGGCCCCCGAGTTGAACAGGGCCGTCCGCTTTTCGTGGTCGCCGGGGGTGAGGTCGTTGAGCGCCTCGGCAACGGCCACGTAGGACTCGTACGGCGCAATCATGAAGCAGGTGTGCGTGAAGCGGGCCAACTGTTCAGTGACCGCGGCCACGACACGCGGGTTCGCGTTACCCGCTGTCGTGACCGCGATCCCCGACCCCAGATCGATGAGTGAGTTGCCATCTGCGTCGACGACGACGCCCCCGCCTGCGGCGACGGCCGCGATCGGGACCGTGTGCCCGACGCCCGACGCGACCGCGGCGGCCTTGCGGTCCAGGATCTCGCGGGACCGGGGGCCCGGCAGGTCGGTGACGAGGCGGCGCTCCTGAGGGAGCGAGGGCCCGCCGAGGGGCAGCGCGGTGAAGCTCTCGATGACACTCATGATCCGGAGCGTAGGCCCGGATGACTGGGCCGCGCACTCGCCGCCGTGTACAACTTTGCCGCACACACTATCCACCGCGTATAGCCTGGCCCCGTGGCCTCCTCCGCTCCCCCGACCCCGTCGGCACCCACGTTGCGTGCGCTGCTGGCGCGCACCGACCTTGCCCTGCGGCTTGCCGGTGCGGACGGAGAGTTGAACGACGACGC
>NZ_HG779845.1:0-310 GCF_000582705.2 Microbacterium sp. C448 | reverse complement strand
CGACCGTCCGATCCGCTGGATCCACAGTTCGGACCTCGCCGATCCCACCCCGTTTCTCTCCGAAGGGCTCGCGCTCCTCACGACGGGGACGCAGTTCCTCGACACGGACGAAGCGGACGACGCGTCGATCTACGACGAGTACGTCGCGCGGCTGTCCGCCCGGGGCGTTGTCGCCCTCGGCTTCGGCACCGAGGTCGTGCGCGAGGGCATCCCCGACGGGCTCGACGCGGCGTGCCGCGCGCACCGGATGCCCCTGGTCGAGGTTCCCTATCGCACCCCCTTCATCGCGGTGGCCCGTGCCAACGCCGAG
>NZ_HG779844.1:0-2114 GCF_000582705.2 Microbacterium sp. C448 | reverse complement strand
ATGAACGACCGCGATCCGGTCGAGAAGTACCGGTACGCGACGTCGATCGTGATCCCCTGCTCGCGCTCGGCGCGCAGCCCGTCGGTCAGCAGCGCGAAGTCGAACTCGCCGTGCGCGAAACCGCGATCGGCCGACGTGCGCGCGACCTGCTCGAGCTGGTCGGCGAGGATCGCCTTGGAGTCGTGCAGCAGGCGCCCGACGAGCGTCGACTTGCCGTCGTCGACCGAGCCGGCGGTCGCGAACCGGAACAGCGTCGGCTGGGCAGTGAGCGTCGGCTGCGAAGTGAGCGTCGCGGTGTCCAGAGACATCAGAAGTACCCGTCCTTCTTGCGGTCCTCCATGGCGGCTTCGCTCAGCCGGTCGTCGGCGCGCGTGGCGCCGCGCTCGGTGAGGGTCGAGACCGCGACTTCGGCGACGATGTCGGCGACGGATGCCGCGGCGGAATCGACCGCGCCGGTGCAGCTCATGTCGCCCACCGTGCGGTACCGCACCGTGCGCACCTCGACCGGCTCGTCGTCGCGCGGCGGCGAGAACGGACCCACCGGACGCCACATGCCGTCGCGGCGGTACACCTCGCGCTCGTGCGCGAAGTACAGCGGCGGCAGCGCGATGCCTTCGCGCTCGATGTAGCGCCACACGTCGAGCTCGGTCCAGTTCGAGATCGGGAACGCCCGCACGTGCTGACCGGGTGTGTGGCGCCCGTTGTACAGGTTCCACAGCTCGGGGCGCTGGTTGCGCGGATCCCACTGCCCGAACTCGTCGCGCAGCGAGATGATGCGCTCCTTGGCGCGCGCCTTGTCCTCGTCGCGCCGCGCACCGCCGAACACGGCGTCGTGGCGGCCGGCGGCGATCGCGTCGAGCAGCGGCAGCGTCTGCAGCGGATTGCGCGTGCCGTCGGCGCGCTCGTGCAGGCGGCCGTCGTCGATGTAGTCCTGCACGCGCGCGACTTCGAGACGGATGCCGAGACGGGCCACCGTCGCATCGCGGAAGTCCAGCACCTCGGGGAAGTTGTGGCCGGTGTCGACGTGCAGCACGGGGAACGGCACCCTGCCCGGCGCGAACGCCTTGGTCGCCAGGTGCAACACGACGACGGAGTCCTTGCCTCCAGAGAACAGCAGCACGGGCCGCTCGAACTCGGCGACGACCTCGCGGATCACGTGGATCGCCTCGGCCTCGAGCAGGTCGAGCGTCGACAGGGCGGTGGCGGGAGCGATGAGGGTGTCGGTCATACGTGGAGCCCGCATTCCGTCTTCGAGAGGCCGGCCCAGCGGCCGGACCGGGGGTCTTCACCGGGGGCGACCGGCTTGGTGCACGGCTCGCAGCCGATCGAGGGGTAGCCGTTCGAGACGAGGAGGTTCACCGGCACCTGATGCGCTCCGGCGTAGTCGAGCAGGTCGTCGAACGTCCACGCGGCCACGGGGTTGACCTTCACGAGTCCGTTGCGCTCGTCCCACGTCACGAGCGGCGTGTTCGCACGGGTCGGCGCCTCTTCGCGGCGGACGCCCGTGAACCACACCTCGTACCCGGCGAGTGCATCCTTGAGCGGAGCGACCTTGCGGCGCGCGCAGCACAGCCCGGGGTCGCGGGCGAACAGCTGCGCCCCGAACTGGGCATCCTGCTCGGCGACGGTCTGCTCGGGCAGCACGTCGACGATCCGCACGTCGAGCACGCGGCCCACCTCGTCGCGTGTGAACCGCGTCTCGGCGAAGTGGTAGCCGGTGTCGAGGAACAGCACATCGACGCCCGGAAGCTGCTCGGCCACGAGGTGCGGCAGCGCCGCATCGGCCATCGAGCAGGCGACGGCCGCGGCATCCGTCGAGAAGTTCTGCGCGACCCACGCGACCACGTCGGCGGGGGATGCCTCGTCCCCGGCGAGGCTGCGCAGCTCGCGCTCGCCCAGCTCGGCGAGCGCCTTGAGCTCGTCGCGCGAACGCTTCACCGCGATCCGCGGTGCGAGTGACACAGTCATTGAAGGGCCTCCTCGTCGGCGCGGTGGGCCCACTGGGCGAACGTCTCGTCGGTCGCCGCGTCGCGCTCGGCGAGGAACCGGCGCACGACCCGGTCGACGTAGTCGGCGATGCCGTCGGCGGCGACCTTGAGGCCGCGCACGGTGCG
>NZ_HG779843.1:0-2947 GCF_000582705.2 Microbacterium sp. C448 | reverse complement strand
TCGCAGTCCTGCGACGCGAGCCCGCCGCCGAGGTGCACCTGGTAGCCGGGCACCTGCTCGCCGTCGATCATGACGAGCTGGCCCTTGAGTCCGATGTCGGCGGTCTGGATGCGGGCGCACGAGTTGGGGCATCCGTTGACGTGGAGCGAGATGGGATGCGGGAGGTCGAAGCCCTTGAGACGCTCTTCGAGGTCGAGCACCGCCGCCGTCGCGTTGACCTTGGTCTCGACGATCGCGAGCTTGCAGAACTCGATGCCGGTGCACGCGATCGTGCCGCGGCGGATGTGACTCGGACGCGCCTGGAGCCCGAGGGCGTCGAGCTCCGCAATGAGGAGTTCGACGTTCTCTTCGGGCACGTCGAGGATCACGAGCTTCTGGTGGGGCGTCGTGCGCAGGCGCGTCGACCCGTGCGCTTCGATGACGTCGGCGAGCCGCGCGAGCGTCGGGCCCGAGACACGGCCGACGATCGGCGTGACGCCGATGTAGAAGCGGCCGTCCTTCTGGCGGTGGACGCCGATGTGGTCGCCGGTGGTCTTCGGCTTCTCGGGGGCCGGGCCGTCGGGGAGCGTGTACCCGAGGTACTCGTCCTCGAGCACCCGGCGGAACTTCTCGGTGCCCCACTCGGCGAGCAGGAACTTCAGACGCGCCTTGTTGCGCAGGCGCCGGTAGCCGTAATCCCGGAAGATCTGGGTGACGCCGTGCCAGGCATCCGCCACCTGATCCGGCCGGACGAACGCGCCCAGGCGCTCGCCGAGCCGCGGCGTCGTCGAGAGCGCGCCGCCCACCCACAGGTCGTAGCCGACGCCTAGCTCAGGGTGCTCGACGGCGACGAACGCGACGTCATTGATCTCGTGGACGACGTCCTGGCTCGGGTGCCCGGTGATCGCCGACTTGAACTTGCGGGGCAGGTTCGCCAGCGACGCGTCGCCGATGAAGCGCTCGGTGATCTCGTCGATCTGCGGCGTGGGATCGATGAGCTCGTCGGCGGCGATGCCGGCGACGGGGGAACCGAGGATGACGCGCGGAACGTCGCCGCACGCTTCGGTGGTTCGCAGACCCACGGCCTCGAGCCGGCGCCAGATCTCGGGCACGTCTTCGACGCGGATCCAGTGCAGCTGGATGTTCTGGCGGTCGGTGATGTCGGCGGTGTCGCGGCCGAACTCGGTCGAGATGCCCGCGATCACGCGCAGCTGCGCGGTGGTCAGCTGCCCGCCGTCGATGCGGACGCGCAGCATGAAGAACTCGTCCTCGAGCTCTTCGGGCGTGAGGGTCGCGGTGCGGCCGCCGTCGATGCCGGGCTTGCGCTGCGTGTAGAGACCCCACACGCGGAACCGGCCGTGCAGATCGGTCGGGTCGATCGAGGCGAACCCGCCCTTCGAGTACGTGTTCTCGATGCGCTCGCGCACGCTCAGGCCGTCGTCGACCTGCTTCCACTCCTCATTGCCGTTGAGCGGCGTGGTGCCGTCGATCTTCCACTGGCCGTTCGGTTTGGACGAGGGCCGAGGCGGGCGGACGGCAGCGCGCGGTCGCTCCGCCGCGCTGGGCGCTTCGGTGTCGCTGATGGTCACGGTGCCTCCGGAGGACTCCCGAGCAGCGCTCGGGCGGACTCTATCGAGCCCATTCCGTGAGGCTAGAAGGGCGGGCGGCGGCGACCTATCCGGATGTCACGCGGCGTAAACGTGCGTCACACGACGTCACACACCTTGCGGGCGGCGTCTTCGTGGATTCTTTGTGGATTCAGTCCGACAAGCCGCGCGCGGCTTTGTAGCGATCGACCACGAGGTCGACGAGCGCGGGCGACGGCTCGTCGTCGTCGAGCAGCGGGCGGGCGACCGGGGCGGCGCCGGCGAGCCGCACCGCGAGATCGTGGAAGTATCCGGGCGCCAGGAGGTAGGTCGCGACGACCACTCGCCCGCCGGCCGACGTGCGCGCCCGCGCGACGGTGACGGCGGCGTCGAGCCGTGGGTCGGCGGCCGCGAGGAAGCCCACCGTGACCTCGCGGTCAAGCTCGGCGCCCAGCATCCGTCCGATCTCGCGACAGTCGTCGTTCGCGCGGTCGTCGCTCGATCCGGCGACCGCGAGCACGACGGCGTCGTCTTCGGCAAAGTCGAGGGGCGAGAGGCGCGCGACGAGCGCGTCGACGAGACGTGAGTCAGGCCCCATGGCCGGTGCGATGACGACCCGGTCGCGGCCCGCGGACTGCTTCTTCAGGTCGACGCGCACGTGATACCCCGCCGACAGCAGGAGCGGGACGATCACGACCGGCTGCCCCGCAGGAAGAGCGTCGAGGGATGCCGCGACATCCGGCTGCTGCACGTCCACATGCCCGAGCCGCACGGTGACCTCCGGCAGCCGGGCTGCGACGGCCTCGACGAGCGCCGCGACGGCGGCCTGCCCGGCGGGGGAGGACGTGCCGTGCGAGATCGCGAGGAGCGCGGGCGTCGAGGTCACGTGCCCATTGTGCCCGCCGTGTGTGACGGGCGTGTGACGCCGGCGCCGGGCTCCGGCATCCGTTCGCCGAGCTTGTGGGTTTGCGCGCGAGCTTGTGGGTTTGCGCGCGAGCATGTGGGTTTGCGCGCGAGCATGTGCACAATGTCGCTGCAAAACCCACAAGCTCGGCGGAGAACCCGCAAGGTCGGCGCCACGGCGCGGCACGGTGGGGCGCCGGGGCGCGGGGTTCAGGCGGCGTCGGACTCGCGGCCGCGGGCGAAGCCTGCGTCGAAGCCGCGCTCGTACGCGTCCTGCGCGTGAGACCCGTGACCGTGCTGGCCGTGGGCGTGGTGACCACGGAAGCCGTGGCCGTGGCCGTGACCGCGGCGGCCGTGCCACGCGGCGCCGCGGCATCCGTCGTCGTACGCGTCGTGCGGGGCGCCGTCGGCGTGGCCGGGGCGACCGGGGTGTCCCGGGCGGCCGGGCTCTAAGCCTCGATCCACCGATGGGGAGGCTT
>NZ_HG779842.1:0-288 GCF_000582705.2 Microbacterium sp. C448 | reverse complement strand
GGTCACTGAGCCTGTCGAAGTGACCCGTCCGACCCGACGACCCTGACAGCACCGCCTCCGCGTTCCGGTAGACTTTCGGATGCCGCGCCTCACCGCGGTGGATGGACCAACAACTGAATACACCATTTTTCGGCATAATTCCGCCGAAATTCGGGGCTGTAGCTTAGTGGTAAAGCCTCTGTCTTCCAAACAGATGATGCGAGTTCGATTCTCGTCAGCCCCTCCATCGCCCCGATGTTCGGCCGCAGGCCGAGCGGCGGGGCAATCGTGTTGTGGGGAAGCGAACGG
>NZ_HG779841.1:628-2860 GCF_000582705.2 Microbacterium sp. C448 | reverse complement strand
AATCCCTGCCAACTACTTGACGCGGGACATTCGCGCCGTCTGAAGAGTTGTTCCGTTTGGGACCGGTTCGCGGATGCAGGTGGTCGAGATTTCTTTTTCGTCTCGTGTTGCGGGCGTGCGTGCGAGGTGTGGGGCGGCTGTCCTATTGTCGGAAGCGACGCGCTGGGGGCCGGGGAGCCCGCGGCGCGGGGGGACCAGGCGCTGACGCGCCCAGGCGAATGGGGATGAGCCATGTATCGACGTACCGTCCGGACTTTCTTGGTCGGCGCGGGTATTGCCGCCGCCGTCTTGCTGGCGGGCTGTACCGCCGCCGGATCGTCGGACCCGAGTGTGTCTGGGGCGAACCCGAGCGCGTCTGACTCGAGCACCGAGCCTGGTGCCGGATCCGCCTCGCCGTCCACCTCAGCCGGATCCGACGCCGCGCCCGCCGCGCCGTCGATCGAGCTGACCTGTGACAACACGATGTCGCCCGACGCGCTGGCGCGATACCAAGCGGCCGGCTGGACCGGTCAAGTTCGAGACCAGACCTGGCTGATCGCCGGCGAGCCGGTCACCGACGGCATCCTGTGTCAGTGGATGGAAGACCACAGCGTCGCGACCGACAACTTCACGTGGCTCGGATGGGCGCCGGTCGCCGACGCCGAGGCGACGATCTCAGACCTGATCCTCGAAGGCGGCTGGCGCCGCGAGGACGCCGCGGAAGGTATCTACATCACCGCCGACGATGCCCAGATGATGCCGATCGTTGACGCTGAGGGCTACGGCACGACCTACCTCTTCGTGGACGGACAGGTACGGTACGCGAGCACCAAATCGGAGCTCGGTTCGATCACTGCCCCTCCCGGTTTCACGCCGTAGCGGCGGTCTCGACCCTGGTGCGGGGATATTTCTTGGCCTCTTCTCCGGCCGGGAGAACGTGAGAGAATTCTCATCCTGAAGTCCCGTTTTGGGCCGAAATGGCGGGGTTTTTCGGGCTTTGGATGTCGGAGACCGTCCGTAGAGTATCGAACATGAGTTCGAATCAGACCGTGGTTGGGGAGGCGCTCGACGACGCCCCCGTCCTCGGTCTAGTCGAGGGAATCGTGGCGTTGCGCAAGCAGGCCGCACAGGTGCACGCGGCGGAGGTTCGACTGCTCGCGGGGGCGGGTGAGCTTGCGGCATCTCGTTCGGCGGTGTTGCGTTCAGATTCGCGGGAGCGGGAGATGCACCTCCGCTCGATCGCCGCGGAACTCGCCCTCGCGGTCCGTGCATCCGACCGGACGCTACAACGGCAGATCAACGATGCTGTCGTGCTCGCGGACGACTTCACACCGGTACTCGAAGCCCTCGAAGCCGGGCGGATCTTCGTCGGCCACGCCCGCGTCATCGTCGACGCGGGCACCCCGATCCAGTACCCCGAAGCCCGCATCGCTTTTGCTACCGAAGCGGTCTCCCGGGCGGAGAACCTCTCGCCGTCTCGCTTGCGCCCCGCGGTCGAGGCTCTCGCGGAGCGGTTCCAGCCCCGCACCGTCACCGAACGACACCGCGATGCCCGCGCCGACCGCGCCGTCACCGTCACCGACCGGCCCGACGGAATGGGCGAACTCACCTACGTCGGCCCCGCCACCCTCGTCCACGGCATCTACGACAGGCTGACGCAACAAGCCCGAGCCGTCCGCAACGCCGCCGCCCAGCCCGGTGCGTCCTTCGGGCCCGCAGCCGTCGCCGCGAGCACGGACACCGCCCCGACGGGTGGTGCGGGTGCCGAGACCTCTGACTGCACGCCCGAGCTCACCCCTGACCCGCGCACGATTGACCAACTCCGCGCCGACATCTTCGCGGACATGCTGCTCACCAGCGCACCCCAAGACGACCCCACCATCGCGGCGGACCCGTCGCTCGGGTTCGGTGGACTCGGCGCGATCAGGGCGATCGTGCACGTCACCGTCCCCGCCCTCTCCCTCGCCGGCCTGAGCGACGACCCGGCCGAACTCGTCGGCCGCGCCCCCATCGACATCGACACCGCCCGCCACCTCGCCGGCATGACCTCGGGCTGGGACCGAGTCCTCAGCGACCCCATCACGGGCGGCATCCTCGCCGTCGACCGCTACACCCCCAACGCCGACCTCAAACGCTTCCTCCGCGCCCGCGACGAACACTGCCGATTCCCCGGCTGCCGCCAACCCGTCCACCGCTGCGACATCGACCACGGCAAGGATTGGGCCCACGGCGGAACCACCTGCGCCCACAACC
>NZ_HG779841.1:0-618 GCF_000582705.2 Microbacterium sp. C448 | reverse complement strand
CGACCCGGCCGAACTCGTCGGCCGCGCCCCGATCGACATCGACACCGCCCGTTCCCTGGCCGGACGCGCCTCAGGATGGGATCGGGTTTTGAGCGACCCGGTGACGGGCGGCATCCTCGCCGTCGACCGCTACACCCCCAGCGCCGACCTGAAGAGATTCCTCCGCGCCCGCGACGAACACTGCCGATTCCCCGGCTGCCGCCAACCCGTCCACCGCTGCGACATCGACCACGGCCAAGACTGGGCACTCGGCGGAACCACCTGCGCCCACAACCTCCACCACCTCTGCCGCCGACACCACACCCTCAAACACGCCACCCCCTGGCAGGTCCGAAACCTCGGCGGCGGGGTCCTCGAATGGACCAGCCCCACCGGCCAGATCTACATCGACCACCCACCCTCCCGCATCCGCTTCACCCCAACAGGACCGCCGCCACCCTTCTAGGCACCACCATGCCTGGCGCACGGGACGCCCCGGTCGTTGAGCGAGCACAGCGAGACGAAACGACAACCCGCGCCCGCACACACGTTTCGACCCGTCACTGCGCTCCTCACTCAACGACGAGCCAAACCCGCCGAACTGTCACAAACTGCTGCATCCGAGTCGGCGGTTTCAGG
>NZ_HG779840.1:0-3690 GCF_000582705.2 Microbacterium sp. C448 | reverse complement strand
TACCCAGCCCGCCTGACCCAGCCCCGCACCCCTGAGAGCCCCATGCCCTTCGACACGCTGCTCGTCGCGAACCGCGGCGAGATCGCCCGCCGCATCATCCGTTCCGCGAAAGAACTGGGGCTCCGCACCGTCGCCGTCTACTCGGACGCCGACCGGGCCGCGCCCCACGTGCGCGAGGCCGACGTCGCCGTGCGCCTGGGGCCCGCGCCGGCCGCGGAATCGTACCTGCGTGCCGACGCGATCATCGCCGCGGCTCTCGAGCACGGCGCCGGGGCGATTCATCCGGGGTACGGATTTCTCTCCGAGAACGTCGAGGCGGCGCGCGCGGCCGAGGCGGCGGGGCTCGTCTGGATCGGCCCGACGCCCGAGCAGATCGAGACGTTCGGGCTCAAGCACACCGCCCGTGAGCACGCCGAGGCGGCCGGGGTGCCGATGCTGGCCGGAACGGGCCTGCTGTCCTCCGCCGAGGAGGCGGTGGCAGAGGCTGAGCGCATCGGCCTGCCCGTCATGCTCAAGGCGACCGGCGGCGGCGGCGGGATCGGGATGCGGGTCTGTTCGAGTGCCGATGAGGTGCGCGGGGGATACGAGGCGGTCGCTGCGATCGCCGCGCGCAGCTTCGGCGCGGGTGGCGTCTTCCTCGAGCGCCTGGTCACGCACGCGCGCCATGTCGAGGTGCAGGTCTTCGGCGACGGCGCGGGCCGCGTTGCGATCTTCGGCGACCGCGACTGTTCGCTGCAGCGCCGCAACCAGAAGGTGATCGAGGAGGCCCCGGCGCCGAACCTCCCCGATGCGGTCCGACGTCAGATGCACGACGCCGCACGCCGGCTCGCGGCATCCGTCAACTATCGCTCTGCGGGCACGGTGGAGTTCATCTACGACCCGGTGCGCGAAGAGGCGGCATTCCTCGAGGTCAACACGCGCCTACAGGTCGAGCATCCCGTCACCGAGGCGGTTTTCGGCATCGACCTCGTCGCCCTGATGCTGACGCTCGGGCAGGGAGGTGCGGCCGCGATCGACGACGCGGTGTTCGAGACGGCCCACGTGCCGCGCGGCCACGCGTTCGAGGCCCGGGTATACGCCGAGGACCCCGCTCGCGGGTTCGCGCCCTCGCCCGGACTCGTGACGAACGCATCGTTCCCCGCGGGCGACGGCATCCGCGTCGACGCCTGGATCGAGACGGGGCTCGAGGTCACCCCCGACTACGACCCCATGCTCGCGAAGGTCATCGTGCACGCCGCCCACCGTGACGCCGCCCTCGACCTGCTCGGCGACGCCCTCGCCGAGACCCGCATCGACGGCATCGTGACCGGGATCGGGATGCTCGAGGCGCTGTGCCACGATCCGGTCGTGCGCGCCGTGGCTCATGACACGGGCACGCTCGGTGACCCGGACGACCCGCGACCCCGCATCGATGTGCTCACGCCGGGCCTGATGACGACGGTGCAGGATCTGCCCGGTCGGGTCGGGTTCTGGAACGTCGGTGTGCCACCGTCGGGGCCCATGGATCCGGTGTCGTTCCGGGAGGCGAACCTTGCCGTGGGGAACGATGCGGATGCCCCGGCGCTCGAGATCACCATGTCGGGACCGCGACTGCGCTTCTCGGCACCCGCCGTCGTCTGCGTCACGGGTGCCGACGTGCCCGTGACGATCGACGGACGCGCCGTGCCGCTGTGGGAGCCGTTCGGCGTGCCCGCCGGAGCGGTCGTGGCGGTCGGAGCCACGACCGTGGGGATGCGCGCCTACCTCGCGGTGCGGGGCGGGCTCGATATACCTGCGTACCTCGGCAGCGCCTCGACCTTCACGCTGGGCGGGTTCGGCGGGCACGGCGGCCGCGCGCTCATCGCCGGCGACGTGCTGCGACCCGGCGCATCCGTCGCCGCCCCGGCCCCCGCCGGCCCCACGCCCCCCGAGCGTCGCCCCCGCCTGACACACGAGTGGGTCATCGGGGTGCTGGAGGGGCCGCACGCGGCGCCCGAGTTCTTCACCCGCGAAGACATCGACGAGCTGTACCGGGCGGTCTACGAGGTCGACGTGCAGTCGGCGCGCACCGGTGTGCGACTGCGCGGACCCAAGCCGACGTGGGCGCGCGAGGACGGGGGAGAGGCGGGCCTGCATCCCTCCAACATCCACGACACTCCCTACGCCGTCGGGGCGCTCGACTTCACGGGCGACACCCCGATCATCCTCGGGCTCGACGGCCCGAGCCTCGGGGGATTCGTCTGCCCCGCCGTCGTCGCCAGCGGCGAGTTCTGGAAGGTCGGACAGCTGCGCCCGGGCGACACGGTCCGCTTCGCCGCCATCCGTGAGGAAGACGCGCTCGTGTTCGCGGCGCCGCTCGTCGCAGGGACGGGTTCAGGCGGCGGAGACGGAGACGACGGCATCCTCGCCCGACGCGCCGCGATCACCGAGGCCGACGACCTGCTCGCCCCCGCCGTGACCTACCGGCGCGACGGCGACGCCCACATCCTCGTCGAGTACGGCGACAACGTGCTCGATCTGGGGCTCCGGATGCGGGTGCACGCGCTCGAGGAGGCCGTGCTGGCTCGCGGCATAGCGGGTGTGCGGGATGTCACCCCCGGCATCCGCTCGCTCCAGATCCAGACGGATCCACGGGTGCTGCGCGCGTCGCAGCTGCTCGGTGAACTGCAGGCCATCGAGGCGGCCCTGCCCGCGACGCGGGAGCTCACGGTGCCCTCGCGCATCGTTCACCTGCCCCTGTCGTGGGACGACCCGGCCACGCAACTCGCGATCGACCGGTACATGTCGAGCGTCCGCGACGACGCGCCGTGGACGCCCTCGAACATCGAGTTCATCCGCCGGGTGAACGGCCTCGACAGTGTCGAGGACGTCAAGCGCATCGTCTTCGAGGCCGATTACCTCGTGCTCGGCCTCGGCGACGTGTATCTGGGCGCACCCGTTGCGACCCCCGTGGACCCCCGCCACCGGCTCGTGACGACCAAGTACAACCCCGCCCGTACCTGGACGGCCGAGAACTCGGTCGGAATCGGCGGCGCCTACATGTGCATCTACGGCATGGAGGGTCCCGGCGGGTACCAGTTCGTCGGCCGCACCGTGCAGATCTGGAATCGCTTCCGACGCGGCGGCCTCTTCGATCAGAACCCCTGGGCGCTTCGGCCGTTCGACCGCATCCGGTGGTATCCGGTGTCGGCCGAGGAGCTGCTCGACCTGCGTGCCGAAGTGGACGCCGGGCGCGGCGACTTCCGGACCGAAGAGGGCCGCTTCTCGCTCGCCGAGTACGAGGAGTTCCTCGCGGCCGAGGCCGACTCGATCGAGGCGTTCCGCACGACCCAGCAAGCCGCGTTCGCGGCCGAGAAGGATGCGTGGCGCGCCTCGGGCGAGTTCGAGCGCACCTACGACGCACCTCCCGCCCCGGCCGCCGACATCGTCGTGCCCGAAGGCTGCGAAGCCGTGACGGCTCCGTTCGCGGCGAGCGTCTGGCGCGTCGACGTCGAGCCGGGGTCCCGGGTGGCGGCGGATGACCGCCTCGTCGTTCTGGAGGCGATGAAGATGGAGTCGCCCGTCTTGTCCCCGGCGGCGGGTCGTGTCGCCGCCGTTTATGTCTCACCCGGTGAGCGTGTCGCCGCTGGTCAGGTTCTCGCAGCAGTGGAGGTTCAGTCATGAGTGCCGTTCTCAATGTTCAGCACGCGTACGAGCGGATCGCGGCTGCCG
>NZ_HG779839.1:0-508 GCF_000582705.2 Microbacterium sp. C448 | reverse complement strand
TGCTCACCGAGGCCCGCCACCTCGACGCGCGCATTGCCGCGGGCGAGCACCTGCCGCTCGCCGGCGTGCTGGTTGCGGTGAAGGACAACATCGATGTCGCCGGGCTCGCAACGACGGCTGGATGCCCCGCCTTCGCGTTTGCGCCCGTGGCCGACGCGCCGTCCGTGGCCCGACTACGCGCCGCGGGTGCGATCGTGCTCGGCAAGACCAACCTCGACCAGTTCGCCACCGGCCTGGTCGGTACGCGAAGCCCCTACGGCGCCGTCCGCAACGCCTGGCAGCCCGACCGCATCTCGGGGGGATCGAGCTCGGGATCCGCCGTCGCGGTCGCCCTGAGTTTCGTCGACATCGCCCTCGGCACCGACACCGCCGGCTCGGGGCGCGTGCCCGCGGCGCTGAACGGCATCTTCGGCATCAAACCGACGGTCGGTCTCGTGCCGACGACGGGCGTGGTGCCGGCCTGCTGGTCGATCGATGTCGTCACCGTGTTCGCGCGCGACCTCGGACT
>NZ_HG779838.1:0-7545 GCF_000582705.2 Microbacterium sp. C448 | reverse complement strand
GTGCTGGTCCTCGGATTGCAGACGGGTCAGGTCGACCACGTTCACGACCCGCACGGACAGGTCAGGGATGTGCTCGCGCAGCAACGCGGCCGCGGCGAGCACCTCGAGGGTGGGCACGTCGCCGGCGGCGGCGAGCACCACGTCCGGCTCGGCGCCCTCGGTCTCGGTGCCGGCCCAGGGCAGGATGCCCAGGCCCCGGGTGCAGTGCTCGATCGCCTCGTCCATGGTGAGCCACTGCGGGGCGGGCTGCTTTCCGGCGACGACGACGTTGATGTAGCCGGTGGAGCGCAGGCAGTGGTCGTAGGTGGACAGCAGCGTGTTCGCGTCGAACGGGAGGTAGACGCGGACGATGTCGGGGCTCTTGTTCAGGGCGAGGTCGATGAACCCGGGGTCCTGGTGGCTGAACCCGTTGTGGTCCTGCCGCCAGACGTGGCTGGAGAGCAGGTAGTTGAAGCTCGGCACCGGTTCCCGCCAGGGCACCTCGCTGGCGGCTTCGAGCCATTTGGCGTGCTGGTTGAACATCGAGTCGACGATGTGCGTGAACGCCTCGTAGCAGTTGAACAGGCCGTGCCGGCCGGTGAGGACGTACCCTTCGAGCCAGCCCTGGCACTGGTGCTCGCTGAGCACCTCCATCACCCGCCCGGTCGGCGCCAGATGCTCGTCCACCGGCAGCACGGTCGCGTTCCACTGCTTGCCGGTGGCCTCGAACACGGGCGGGGCGAGCCGGTTGGAGGCGGTCTCGTCGGGGCCGAAGATGCGGAAGTTGTCCGGGTTGTGCCGGATCACGTCGGCGAGCCATTCGCCGAGCATCCGGGTCGCCTCCGCCGTTCCCGTGCCTCGCGCCTCGGGGTCGACCGGGTGGGCGTGGTCGCGGAAGTCGCCCAGGCGCAGCGGGACGGTCAGCTGCCCGCCGTTCGCGACCGGGTTAGCGCTCATCCGCCGCGCTCCGGCCGGGGCGGCGGCGACCGTGGCGGGGAACGGGGCGCCGTCGGCGTCGAAGAGCTCGTCGGGCCGGTAGGAGGCCAGCCAGTCCTGGAGGATCTGCAGGTGCTCGGGGGTGTCGCGGACCTCGGCGAGCGGCACCTGGTGGGACCGCCAGGTGCCCTCCACGGGGAGCCCGTCGATCACCGGCGGGCAGGTCCAGCCTTTCGGGCTGCGCAGCACGATCGCTGGCCACGCCGGCCGGCCTTCCAGGGTGCCGGCCGCCGCGGCGGTCTTGATGTCCGCGATCCGGTCCAGCACCTCGTCCAGCACGCCGGCGAACCGGGCGTGGGACTCCCGCGGGTCCTCGCCGTCGAAGCCGACGGTGACCACGAACGGCTCGTGGCCGTAGCCGCGCAGCAGCGCGACCAGCTCGTCCTCGGGGATGCGGGACAGCACCGTCGGGTTGGCGATCTTGTACCCGTTCAGGTGCAGGATCGGTAGCACCACCCCGTCCGCGGCGGGGTTGAGGAACTTGTTGCCGTGCCACGCGGTCGCCAGCGGCCCGGTCTCGGCCTCCCCGTCGCCGATCACGCACGCGACCAGCAGGTCCGGGTTGTCGAACGCGGCGCCGTAGGCGTGGACGAGGGAATAGCCGAGCTCGCCGCCCTCGTTGATCGACCCGGGCGTGTCCGGGGACGCGTGCGAGGGGATGCCGCCGGGGAAGGAGAACTGCCGGAACAGCGCCTTGAGCCCCTCCTCGGTGCGGTCGATCCGCGGGTACAGCTCCGTGTAGGTGCCGTCCAGGTAGGCGTTGGCGACCATGCCCGGCCCGCCGTGCCCCGGCCCGGTCACGTACAGGGTGTTCAGATCCCGGTCGGTGATCGCCCGGTTGAGGTGGGCGTACAGGAAGTTCAGGCCCGGGGTGGTGCCCCAGTGCCCCAGTAGTCGAGGCTTGATGTGCTCCGCGGTGAGCGGGTCGCGCAGCAGCGGGTTGTCGAGCAGGTAGATCTGCCCGATGCTCAGGTAGTTCGCCGCCCGCCACCACGCATCCACCTCCTCCAGTCGTTCCGGGGTGACGGCGGTGGTGCGGTATGCCCAGCGGGCCGGTGCGGTGCTCATGGTCGGTCTCCTCGAGGTTCGCGGCCGAGGCCGCCGAATGTGGTCATGGTGATAGTGGTCATTGTGCGGTCCCTGCCGGGAGGACGACGGTGGTCTCGGTGCCGTGGATCCAGACGATGCCGCGGTCGTCGACGAGCACGACCGCCCCATCTGCGTTCCCGAGCGCCTGGACGGTGCCCGTGGCGGCACCGACGCTGTCCCAGGATCCGGTGCCGGTGACTCGCCAGAGGGTGCCGTCGGTGTCGACGCCGACCAGCCCGCCCGTGGAGTCCGCCTCCACCAGGTAGAGCGGCGGCGCATCCGCGACGAGGTCGAAGGTGGCGCCCGCATCCCGGCTCTCCTGCAGGCCCTGCCGCGTCGCGGCGTAGAGGGTGCCGTCGGTGGTGACGGTCAGGTCGGCGGCGGGGAGCTCGGCGCCGTCGATCCAGGTGGTCCCGCCGTCGGTGCTGGTGCGGATGGTGATCGAGCTGGACCCGATCCCGTGGATCGCACCGTCTCCGGCGGTGAGGACGTGGAAGTCCTCCTGCCCGGTAAACGCGACCGGCTCCCAGGTGGTCCCGGCGTCGGTGCTTCGGATGAGTCCCAGGTTGTGCTCGCCGAGCTCCGCCGGGGTGTTCGGTCCCGGGTGCCCGGAGGCGTAGAGGACGTCGCCGTCGGCGGTCAGGCCCATCGCGTCGAAGTCCGCGCCTCCCAGGGGGCCGGAGATGTCGCCGGTGTCGGTGAGGGTGTAGAGGCCTGCGTGGGCGCCCAGCAGCACGGTGCTCCCGCCGAGGTCGACGATGCCGTGCACATGACCGAGACCGGTATCCGGGGCGGGTGCCGAGGTGGCGGTCGGCGTGGAGGTGCAGCCGGTCAGCAGCAGGCCCGCAGCAGCGGCGACGGCAGCGGCCGTGATCGTGGTGGCGTTGCTGCTCATGCGATCGCCTGGATGAAGAGAATGGTCGCCGCGGACAGGATGATCAGGGCGAGGATGATGCCCACGAAGCACGCGGCCAGAGTCCGGGAAGTCATGATGGGCCTTTCGACGGGCCGGCGCTGTCGGTCAGGACGGATGCGCCGGGCGGATCGCCGGGCCTCGGGCGGGGCCAGGTCAGGGGTGGTCGGCCCCGCCCGAGGGGTTCGGGTCAGAGGGTGGCGAGGATGTCCTGCATGGTGGTGATCTCGGCGGTCTGTCCGTCGATGATCTGCTGGGCGAGCGCGGCCACGTCCGGGTTCTCGCCGTTGTTCAGCACCATCTGGGCCATGGTGACGGCGCCCTGGTGGTGGCCGACCATGCCCTCGAGGAACAGCCGGGTCGCCTCGACCCCGGTGGCGGCGTCCAGGGCGGCCATGTCGTCGTCGGACATCATCCCGTCGCCGTGGTCCATGCCGCCCATCCCGCCCATCCCGCCCATGTCGGACATGGAGTCGTCGTAGGGGATTCCCCAGTCCTCGAGCCAGCCCTTCATGGTCTGGATCTCGGGGCCTTGGGCGGCTTTGATCTGCTCGGCGAGGGTCACGACCCGCTCGTCGATGCCGTCCTTGGCCAGGATCTGATCGGCCATCTCGATGGCCTGTTCGTGGTGCGGGATCATCATCGTGACGAACATCTCGTCAGCGGAGTTGAACGATGCCTGCTCGGAGGGGGCGGGGGTGCCGCTGGTCATGCCGCCGGGGCCGTGGTCCATGCCGGGCATGGATCCGTCGGTGGGCGCGCAGCCGGCGAGCACGAGCGCAGCGGCGAGCGCGGCGGTGCTCAGCGCGAGAATGCGGAAACGCATGGGTGGGTGTCCTTGTCTAGTCAGTCGAATGGTGAGTTGATTCCCGAGCCGTATGCGGGCACGGCGCAGCATCTCCCGGCACAGCGGCGACGGGAGGGCGGGGAATCAGGTTCGACTGATCGACAGGACGATGAGGGAAGGTGGTCGGGGGTGCGGTAACGCGGTGAGCACATTCCGCCCGTGCAGGCGTAGCAGGGCGAGGACGGTGCCCAGGCGGGCCAGCAGCGCCGGGGCGAGCAGCACGATGGTGGCGGCCAGCAGCGCCAGCACGCACGCCATCATCAGCATCGAATGGTCCGGCATTCCGCCCGAGCTGTCGCAGTCGCCCTCGCAGTGCCCGCCCGAAGCCTCGGTGCCTGTCCCGATGGTGTTCTCGAGCATGCTCCCGGTCGCGACGGTGCCGCCCAGGTCAGAGTCGGGCGCGGCATGGGCGGCTTCGGAGGCCGCTGCGGGGGTGTCGGCGTGCCCGCTGGTGAGCATGCCGGTGAGGGTGTGCATGGCCAGCAGGCCGGCGATCAGCAGGAGCGCGGTCGCGAAGGTCAGCAGCAGCCGGTGCAGCCCGGATGGGGCGTGCACCAGGGTTCGGATGTGGTTCACCGCCGACCTCCTTCCCGCGTCCAGCGTACCCCGGTGTGCCTGGATCCCCGCCGGCGCCGATCGGGCGCACGGCGGTCCTGCCCAGCCTGGTCGCCCGACCGATGCCTGGCCAGGGGCGATGGTCCCGGATGGGGACCGGTGCGCGGCAACCGGCTCATCGGCGGCCCGTTCCGGCACGGTGGGCCTTCTCCATCAGAGCCAGCAGCCCGAGGGTGTCGTCCTTGATCTGGGTGCGACCGACGACGGCCCAGTTGCGGGCGAGGTGATCGCGGAGATAGTCGAGGATGTGCTCGAGGGGGACGGTGTGCCAGGAGCCGGACCGATGGGGGCGGGCGGTGTTGCCGAACGCGACCGTGCGGATCAGGTGGCCCTCCGGGGCGAGGACCTGCCCGGCCGTCAGCAGCTCCTGGACGAGGGCGGGCGCGTCGGCGGGGGTGCAGCAGCCGAACCGGGCGAACGCGGCCTCCAGCACCGCGGGGTCGCGCATCGCGGGGTTCAGCTTCGGGGCGCCCTCCTTGACCTCGCCGACGATCATGTCCGGCGCCCCGGGGCGGGCGCCGAGGGCCGGGTCGGGGTCGTCGCCGGGGATGTGGTGCAGTCGGATCGCGAGGATGTCCAGGTCGGTGACGGTGCGCGGCCCGTCCGGACCGGTCGCGTCCAGCACCGGGTACTCGGCGACGGTGAAGTACCCGTTCACCCGCAGGTAGGCCTGCACCAGACCGACCGCTGTATCCATCCCGCGCCCCCTTTCCCTGCCGTCGTGGGTCAGGCGGCGTTGGCGTAGCGGGCGGGGTCGCCGTCGAACAGCGGCCCGCACTCGGGGCAGCAGAACCAGTACCGCGCGCCTTCGTAGTCACGGAACAGGCCGCGCTTCTCTGCCCACGCCGGGTCGACCTGATTGCCGGGCATGACCGGGCAGGTGACGAGGTTGGTCGCCCCGGCCGGGGGCTCATGGTGATGGTGCTCGTGGGATCCGTGATCGTGCGCGGCGTGCTCGTGGCCGGTGTGGTGCTCGTGGTCGTGCGTCATGGCGGTCTCCTTGCGTGGGTGTCAGGCGTGGACGGGGGTGGTGTCGCGGCTGGGCGTCAGGACGGTGGGCGTCGGGGCGGGCAGGAGGCGGAAGCGGCGCAGTCGGAGGCTGTTGGTGACGACGAACACGCTGCTGAACGCCATCGCGGCGGCGGCGAGGATGGGGTTGAGCAGGGCGAGCATCGCGACCGGGATCGCGGCGACGTTGTACGCGAACGCCCAGAACAGGTTGCCCTTGATGGTGCCCAGGGTGCGGCGGGCGAGCCGGATCGCGTCCGGGACCAGGAGCAGGTCGCCGGAGACGATGGTCAGGTCCGCGGCGGTGATGGCCGCGTCGGTGCCGGTGCCCATTGCGATGCCGAGGTCCGCTTGGGCGAGGGCGGCGGCGTCGTTCACGCCGTCGCCGACCATCGCGACCACCCGTCCGGATGCCTGCAGCTCGCGGATGGTGTCGAGTTTGCCCTGCGGGGTGACTCCGGCGCGGACGTCCTCGATGCCGGCGTCGTCGGCGATGGTGCGGGCGGCGCCGGGGTTGTCGCCGGTGAGCAGGATCGGGGTCAGCCCGAGCCCGCGCAGTCGGGCGATGGCCTCACGGCTGGTGGGCTTGATGGTGTCGGCGACGCTGATCGCGCCGCGCGCCTGCCCGTCCCACGCCACGACGGTCACGGTGGCGCCCGCGGCCTCGTCGGCCGTGATCGTCGCGGCGAGCTCGTCGGGGATCGCGATCGCCCATTGCCCGGTGATCCAGGTGGCGCGGCCGGCGGCGACCATGCGGCCGTCGACGATGCCCTGCACGCCTTGACCGGCCTCGGCGGCGAATGACTCCACGGCATCCGTCGGGCCGTCGGCTGCGGCGGTGATGGCGCGGCCGATGGGGTGCTCGGAGTCGTGCTCGAGCGCCGCGGCGAACCGGATCAGCTCCGCCTCATCGGTGCCGGGAGCGGGGTGGATGCCGGTGACGGTCATGGTGCCGGCGGTGATGGTGCCGGTCTTGTCGAGCACGACGGTGTCGATGCGGCGGGTCTGCTCGAGCACCTGGGGTCCGCGGATGAGGATGCCCAGCTGGGCGCCGCGGCCGGTGCCGACCAGCAGAGCGGTCGGCGTCGCCAGCCCCAGCGCGCACGGGCAGGCGATGATCAGGGTGGTCACCGCGGCGGTGAAGGCGACCTCCAAGGGCGCCCCCGCGATCAGCCACCCGGCGAACGCGGCCAGGGCGAGGACAATGACGATGGGGACGAAGACGGCCGACACCCGGTCGGCGAGGCGCTGCACCTGGGCCTTGCCGGTCTGCGCCTCCTCGACCAGCCGCGCCATCCGGGCCAGCTCGGTGTCGGCGCCGACGCGGGTGATCTGCACGAGCAGGCGCCCGCCGGTGTTCACAGTCGCGCCGACCACGCGGGAGCCGGGGGCGACTTCGACCGGCACGGACTCGCCGGTCAGCATCGACTCGTCCACCGCGGACATTCCCTCGGTGACGAGGCCGTCGGCGGGGATCTTCTCACCCGGCCGCACCACCACGACATCACCCGGAACGAGCTGTGCGACGGGGACGCGCTGCTCAGTGCCTTCGCGGAGGATCACTGCGTCCTTGGCGCCGAGCTCCAGCAGGGCGCGCAGGGCCTCGCCGGACTGCCGCTTGGCACGAACCTCGAGGTAGCGGCCGAGGAGGATGAACACGGTCACCAGCGCGGCGACCTCCAGGTACACCTCGTGGCCACCGGCCTGCGGGGTGCCGACGAAGGTGACGCTCATCCGCATTCCCGGCATCCCCGCACCGCCGAAGAACAGCGCGTACAGCGACCAGCCGAACGCGGCCAGCACCCCGACGCTGATCAGAGTGTCCATCGTCGCCGCCCCGTGCCGGGCATTGATCGCCGCGGCGCGGTGGAACGGCCACGCCCCCCACACCACCACCGGCGCGGCCAGGGTGAGCGTGAGCCACTGCCAGTAGGTGAACTGCAGGGCGGGGATCATCGACAGCACCGCGACCGGCACCGCCAGCACCGCCGAGACGATCAGCCGCTGCCGCAGCGACGCCAGCTCATCGTCCCGCGGGATGGTCTGCTCAGCCGTGTCGGGCACAGGCGGGGCTGGGAGGCTCGCTCCGTACCCCGCC
>NZ_HG779837.1:0-849 GCF_000582705.2 Microbacterium sp. C448 | reverse complement strand
TCGACGCCCGTCGGAGCCACTGAAACCCTCGTGAGGCTTCTACTCGCGGGGGTTTCTCTAATTCCCTGACTAGCTGCCATTTATCGCTGACCGTCCGCACCGGACACTAAGCCCTCCAGTCAATGCAGCATCCTTTTGTACCCGCACGTCTGGGCGTCATGTGCCGGGAATGTGCCGGGAAGACGACGAGAACGCATGCCGGCTCGCCAGAGGCGACGAAGGGGCCCGAAGGCTCGCGAATTGACCGGAGCGACTCGAGAGTGCATCCCAAATAGTTTGGGTTCGATCGTTGTCGTCGCGAAGGCACAAGCCGAGCTCAGGCGGGCAGCCTACGGACTGGGCGTACCGGCGCTCCCATCCGGGTAGATATCCTTGAGCACGGCGGGTCCAAAAATCCGAGGCTGGTTCTCGCCGGCGCCGTCCGGTCACAGCACCTGGCGGGGCATTTCTGTTTGAGCGGCAGTCGAACACCACCGCGCGTGTCGTGAGTCCTCCCCCACCTGGGTGTGGCGTTCCTTGTCCGAACGGCGTTCTGAGGCGGACAACCTGTGCACCAATTCGGGGTCATCAAGAGTTGGGAGTGCGCGATGGTGATCGCAGACAAGGACTGGATTGCAGAGCGATTGGCCGAGGTGGCAGTGGATGCTGCGGCGCGCGGAATCAGGGTGACCGTGACCGTGGCGCAGAGCACTGTGACGCTCAACGACGGCACGCCGGACGAGTAGCGGGTGGTGGGGACCGGTTCACGCCGGTCCACACCTCCACCGCGGTGCGGGGGCAGTCAGTATTTCTGGTCGATGGCGATTCGCGTGCCGAGGTTGGCGCGTAGCGCTTCTTGGTAGCGCGAGT
>NZ_HG779836.1:0-962 GCF_000582705.2 Microbacterium sp. C448 | reverse complement strand
GCTTGGTAGCGCACCTGACTGGGGGTCAGGGGGTCGCAGGTTCAAATCCTGTCAGCCCGACAGAAAATCCCTGATGAGAAGCAATTTTCATCAGGGATTTGTTGTTTCTGAACGTCGTTTTCTCTGGTCCCCCTCTGGTCCCCCTGGACAGGTAGGCGTAGTCGACCTGTGGATGACAGAATCCGTCGCGATGCCCTGTCTGTGGATAAGGGGACCAAAAGGGGACCAGAACGGTGAATACCGGCGACGGAGCGGGTCACAGCCCGCGTCCCGTGCCCTGCCGCGGTCGTCGCGATGGGTTCCGAGGAGTGTCTCTGCTGAGGAAGGCGTTGGCTTGTTCCGCGGCGGAGGCGAGGTGGCGGTCATCGGGGTGGAGGTAGCCGCGTGTTGTCTCGATTGAGGCATGTCCGAGGATCTCTTGGAGGACATGGAGGGGAACACCGGCGTCGGCGAGCCAAGTGGCACCGGTGTGTCGGAGACCGTGTCTGGTGAGATTCGGCAGGCCGAGGTCAGCAACGACCTGGTCCCAGCTGGTCGCATCGCGAACGGTGGCCGTCGTGAGGAAACCGCCACGCGGACCAACGAGGAGTGGTGCGTCCGATTGCTTGAACGCGCAGAGTCGCTTCAGGACCGGCCGGAGTGGGTCGAGAATCGGCACGCGACGCTCTTTGCGGCTTTTGGTTGGCTTGGTGATGAGGCCACCCCTGCCGGGAAAGACCTGCCTTCGGATGATGACGAGGTTCTTTGTGAAGTCCACGTCTCCAACTTGAAGTCCGGAAACTTCTGAAGAACGTGCTGCCAGCAGAGCGGCGAGCATCACGAAGTCTGAATAGGACTGATGGACGGCGCCGCAGGCGGAGGCGAGCTGGTTCAGTTTCTGCAGATCAGGGATCGCGTGCGCGCGCGGGGCAGCATCTTCGGCGGGTTGGATTCGGTGTCGCGCGTCAGAATGTTTGGCAGGG
>NZ_HG779835.1:0-3020 GCF_000582705.2 Microbacterium sp. C448 | reverse complement strand
AGCACCCGCCCGTTGAGCGAGCGCAGCGAGACGAAACGTCAGCCCACCAATTCGACCGGCAACCAGGTCGAGGGTCAGGACGAGGCGACCAGCACGCGGCGCAGTTCGACGATCTCGTCATCCGCGAGCCCGTGCGCCTCGAGAAACCCGACCGGCGACCCGTACTGCTCACCCAACCGCTCGAGAAGTCGCTGCATGACCGGTGCCGGCGAACGCGTCGCGAGCTGCTCGATGTTGACGGCCTCGGGGTGCACGGCGCGGATCCGCTCGACGACCTCACGATTGCGCTTCTCCGGAAGCAACATCTCGGTTCGCGCGTAATCGGCGATGACGGCGTCGCGATCGACGCCCGCCGCGAGCAGGGTGAGCGCAACGGTCACGCCGGTCCGGTCCTTGCCGACGGTGCAGTGCACGAGCACGGGCTGATCCTCGACGATGGCGCGCACGACCTCGACGACCCGCGCGGCCGACGCATCGATCATCTGCCCGTACATGGCGTCGAGATCCATATCTTGCGCGAAGAACGAACCCACCGAACCGTGGAACAACGGCACCCGAACGGTCTGTGCGGACTCGGTCCCGAGACTCGGCGAGCGCTCGACCTCGTCGTCCGCACGGAGGTCGACGACACGCCTCAGCCCGAGGGTTCCGAGAGCCGCGCGGCCCGGATCGGCGACGGCGGCGAGGTTGCCGGATCGGAACAAGACGCCGTGTCGCGTAACTCCACCGTCGGCGGGCAGACCACCGGTGTCCCGAAAGTTCAGTACTCCGGGAACGAGGGACGCATCGCTCACGCCGTGCTCACGCCCGCAGAACCCTCGGCCGCATCCGTCTCGAGCGGCGGCACGGGATACCGGCCGGCGATGGCCACCCGGTTGAACGCGTTGATGGAAACACTCAACCAGCTGATGGCGGTGTACTCCTTCTCGGAGAGGATGCCACCGACGCGGTCGTAGACCTCGTCGGAGATGCCGCCCTCGTGGATGAACGTGAAAGCCTCCGCGAGTTCGAGAGCCGCTCGCTCCCGCTCCGAGAACACACCCGACTCTTCCCACGTCGGCAACTGCGCGACGAGGTCGGCCGTGCCACCGGCTTCGATCAGACGTGCCACGTGGATCCGCGCACAGTAGGCGCATCCGTTCAATTGCGAGATGTGCAGCAGCACGATCTCGCGCAGACGCTGGTCGATCCCGTTCTCACGGGCTATGGCGCCGACAGCCTTCGAGAACGCATCGAGTGCGCGGAAGGCGGTGGGCTCCGCGCGGGAGAGGTGCACCCGCGGCTGAGTCATGACCCCATTCTATCCGCGCACCGCCCCATGCGACCCGGTCCGAAATTCGCCGCGCCTCGCGAACGGCGGCAGAATGGGCACGACCGCGCTTCCGAGCCGTAGAGGACCCTCCCTGATGAGTGACACTTTCGACGAGTTCTCTTTCGTCGCCGAGCAGGCCGAGGCCGCAGGAATCGCGACACCGGAGACGGCGCACGAGCGCCTCACAATCCCGCTCGAGGATGGACGCAGCCTCAGTGCGCTGCGCTGGGGATCCGAGAGCCCGCGGGTGACGTTCTTGCACGGCGCCGGGCTCAATGCCCACACCTGGGATACCACGATCCTGGCCCTCGGCATCCCGGCGCTGGCGATCGACCTGCCCGGCCACGGCGATTCGTCGTGGCGTGACGACGCCGACTACCGGCCGCGGACGATCGCGCCCGACATCGCCGCCGCTCTGGATGCGTGGACGGATGCCCCTCAGGTGCTCGTCGGCCAGTCTCTCGGCGGTATCGTCGCGGCGGCGTGGACTGCGGCGCATCCGGAGTTCGTCGAATCGCTCGTCCTGGTCGACGTCACCCCCGGAATCGACCCCGGCGAGGGACCCGCGGTGCTTCGTGAGTTCTTCTCCGGGCCGACCGACTACGCAACCCGCGACGAGCTCGTCGACCGGGCCATGGCTTTCGGCCTCGGCGGCGACCGCCGTGCCACCGAGCGCGGCGTCTACCTGAACAGCCGCGTGCGCCCCGACGGCCGTGTCGAGTGGAAGCACCACATGGCCCGCCTGGCCGCGACGGCACTCGCGCCCACCTCCTCCGGGACCACCGAGCCTGACGCCGCCGCGCCCGCGCGCGAACCGGTGCTCGGCGGCCATGGCTGGGACGACCTCGCAGCCGCGCGCGTCCCGCTGATGCTCATCCGCGGGACGCAGGGGTACGTGTCCCCGGCGAACCTCGCGGAGTTCGAACAGCGCCTGCCCCACGCATCCGTCGTCAATGTGGAAGCCGGCCACAACGTCCAGGAGAACATCCCCGTGGAGCTGGCGAACCTCGTGCGCGATCGAATCGCCGACTGAGCCGATACCTCACGCCGGGAACGTATGAGGCGGTTGTGTCGTTATACAAAGCCGTCAGGTCAGAAGCATCCGGCTGAGCGCTCTAGGCTGGGTGATCGCAGCAATGACGCACTCTGAGATTTGACGCACCCTGAGAATTTTTCCAGCCGCGGCGCTCGCACAGCAATCCGACGCCGCGGTACCTGCGAAAGGACCTCCCCCATGTTCCGCCGTCCCGCACTGCTCGCCGCCGCAACGCTCGCGGCCGCAGCCCTCGTCCTGTCCGCCTGCTCCGGCGGCGCCGAACCCGACCCGTCGACGCCCGCTGCCGAGGCCGAGCCCAGCGCCACCGTCACGGTGCGCCTGGTGCTCGAGCCCAGCAACCTCAACATCCGCGAGACGTCGGGCGCTGCCCTCGACCAGGTGCTCGTCGACAACGTCTACCAGGGCCTGATCGCCCGCACCCCGGAACAAGAGATCGTCCCCTCGCTCGCCAGCGACTACACGGTGTCCGAAGACGGTTTGACCTACAGCTTCACGGTGCGCGAGGGCGTCACCTTCCACAACGGCGAGCCCCTCACGCCGCAGGATGTCGTCAGCTCGCTGACCACGGCACGCGACAACCCCGCATTCGTGGACTCGGGACGCCTGGCCGGCATCACGTCGATCACCGCCGACGGCCAGAACGTGGTCCTG
>NZ_HG779834.1:0-31409 GCF_000582705.2 Microbacterium sp. C448 | reverse complement strand
GGACCCTCACGGGTCGCGCGGGCCTCGTGTTCAAGGAGGGCGATGCCACCGACCTCAACACCGCCGAGAACGGCACGGGTCCGTTCACGCTCGCCAACTGGCGCCAGGGCGACAGCATCACCCTCGCCCGCTACGACGGCTACTGGGGCGAGCCGGCAGCGGCAGCCGAGGTCGTCTTCGACTACATCCCCGACAGCACGGCAGCGCTCAACGCAGCCCTTGCGGGCGAGGTCGACGTGCTGACCGGGTTCGACGCCAACTTCCAGGAGCAGATCGAGGCGAACGGCGATTTCGCCCTCGTCACGGGCCCCTCGACGGACAAGGGCACCCTCGCGTTCAACTCGCGTGCGGAGCCGCTCGACGATGTCCGCGTGCGCGAAGCGATCCGCCGCGCCATCGACCATGACGCGATCATCGAGGCGTTGGGCGCCGGCGAGACCCTCTACGGTCCGATCCCCGAGCTCGACCCGGGCTACGAAGACCTCTCCGATGTCGCACCGTTCGATCCCGAGGCGGCGCAGGAACTGCTCGCCGAAGCGGGCGAGGAAGACCTCGAGCTGACCCTGACGATTCCGTCGTTCTACCCCACGACGATCGCGCAGGTGCTGGTCTCGCAGCTCGCCGATGTCGGCATCACGCTCACCGTCGACTCGGTGGACTTCGCGACGTGGTTGCAGGATGTCTACGTCAATCAGGACTACGACCTGAGCTTCGTGTTGCACACCGAGGCGCGCGACTTCGAGAACTGGGCGAACCCGGAGTACTACTTCACCTACGACAACCCCGAGGTGCAGCGCCTGTACGCTGCATCCGTCGCCTCGCTGGACGAAGAGACCGCGGCCGACCTGCTGCGCCAGGCCGCGCGCCTGGTGTCGGAAGACATGGCGGCCGACTGGCTGTACAACGGCCAGTCCGTCCTCGCGGTTGGCAGCAATGTCTCGGGAATGCCATCAACCAACGTCAACGAGCGCCTCAACGTCGCGGGGCTGGGTAAGAGCTCCGATTGATCCGGTACGCGCTGACACGGCTGCTCCTGCTCCTCGCGGGGTTGCTTGTTGCCAGCGTGCTCATCTTCGCCACCCTCAGGGTGCTCCCGGGTGACGTCGCGCAGTTGATCGCGGGCGCGCAGGGCACGCCCGAGCAAGTCGCCGCTATCCGCGACCGGCTGAACCTCGATCAACCCGTCGTCGCGCAGTACCTCGAGTGGATCGGCGGTCTGCTGCGGGGCGATCTGGGCACCTCTCTCATCACCGGGGCGCCCGTCGTCACCGAGCTCGTCCAAAAGGCCGATGTCACCGTGCCCCTGGGGCTGATGTCGCTTCTCATCGCGTTGCTGTTCAGCCTGCCTCTCGGTGTGCTCTCGGCCATCCGCCGCAACCGTGCGGGCGGGACGGCGATCAACGTCGGCTCGCAAGCGCTGGCCGCCGTGCCGGTCGTCTGGGCGGGCATGATGCTCGTCGTGGTGTTCGCGGTATGGCTCGGATGGCTGCCCGCTCAGGGCTTCCCGCGCGAGGGGTGGGGCAACCCCGGCGCCGCCTTCCGTTCGCTCCTGCTCCCTGCCCTGACAATCGGCATCGTCGAGGGCGCACTGCTGCTGCGCTTCGTCCGCAGTGCCACGATGCAGGCCGCGGGTGAAGACTTCGTGCGGACCGCAGCCGCAAAGGGCCTCACCCGCACCCAGGCCCTTCTGCGCCATGGTCTGCCCAGCGTCGGCCTCTCCGTCATCACGGTGCTCGCGCTCCAGGTCGCCGGCATCATCGTGGGCTCCGTCATCATCGAAGAACTCTTCGCCCTGCCCGGGATCGGACGGATGCTCGTGGCAGATGTCGGGGCGCGTGATCTGCCGAAGGTGCAGGGCGAGCTACTCGTCCTGACAGGTTTCGTGCTGCTGCTCGGGTTCGTCGTGGACATCGTCCACCGGGTGCTCGACCCGCGGCAGCGGGAGGCCCAGTGACCAACAAAAGAGTGACCGACACAGCTGTGACCCACACGACAGTGACCGGCGAGAGGGTGCGAAAGCGGCGGGGCAGCGCGCTCGGTCGCCTGTGGCGCCAGTCGACGGGCCGATTCGGCCTGATCGTCGTTGGGCTCGTTGTGCTTACCGCGGCGGTCTCGCTCGTCTGGACCCCGTTCGACCCCCAACGCGTCGAGATCACCGACCGCTGGGCGCCGCCCGGCTGGCCGCACCTGCTCGGCACCGACAACACGGGCCGCGACATGTTGAGCATGATCATGGCCGGCGCGCGAACGACGGTGTTCGTCGCCGTCGGCGCGGGCATCGTGGCCACCGTCTTCGGCGTTCTGCTCGCAGCCCTCGGCGCGCTCACGGCGCGCTGGGTTCGTGAGACCGTGGCGGTGCTGGTCGACATCCTCATCGCCTTCCCCGTCCTTCTGATCGCGATGATGATCTCCGCCGTGTGGGGTGGCTCCCTGTGGATCGTGGTGTGGGCGGTGGGCATCGGTTTCGGCGTCAATATCGCCCGGGTCATGCGACCGGAGTTGCGACGTGTGCTGCGCAGCGACTTCGTCATGGCGGGCAAGGCATCGGGGCTGACCCCCCTGCAGAACCTCGGCCGCCATCTGCTGCCGAACGTCGCGCCCGTCTTCATCGTGCAGCTGTCGTGGTCGATGGCGGTCGCCGTACTGGCCGAGGCGGGGCTGTCGTACCTGGGGTTCGGCGCCTCGGTCACCGAACCCTCGTGGGGTCGGCTGCTGGCCGATCTGCAGGGGTTCCTGACCGTCTACCCGCTCTCGGTCGTCTGGCCCGGGCTCGTCATCACGATTACGGTGCTCGCGCTCAACCTGCTGGGCGATGCCATCCGCGAGGCCACCGACCCCACCCTGCGCGAAGCCCGCGGGTCAACCCGCCGCGAAGCTGGCCCTTCAGCTCGTCGCGCGCGCACCCACATGCCGGAGGTCATCTCGTGAGCCTCGTGGTGCGTGACCTCGTCATCGAAATCGACGGTAATCGTGTCGTCGACGGCATCTCGTTCGACGTTCCGGACGGCACTCGCCTGGGACTCATCGGAGAGTCCGGATCGGGCAAGTCGCTGACCGCCCTTGCGATCCTGGGGCTGCTGCCCGAGGGAGCCGAGGCATCCGGCAGTATCGTCTGGGACGGCCGCGAATTGATCGGGATGCCGGATCGGGAACTCGCTCAGCTGCGCGGCGACGACATCGGCATCGTCTTCCAAGAACCCCGAGCCGCGCTCAATCCGATCCGCACGGTCGGGCGCCAGATCGCGGAGTCGATCCGCATCCACGAGCGCGCGTCGAAGCGCGAGGCCTGGCAGCGCGCCCTCACCGAGGCGGAACGTGTTCGGCTGCCCGATCCCCCGCAGCTCCTGCCGCGCTACCCCCACCAGCTCTCGGGCGGTCAGCTGCAACGCGTGGCGATCGCGATGGCGCTCGCGTGCCGGCCGCGACTCCTGATCGCCGACGAACCCACGACGGCGCTCGACGTGACGATTCAGGCCGAGATCCTGCGCCTGCTGCACACTCTCGTCGACGAGGACGGGATGTCGCTGGTGTTCATCACCCACGATCTGGCGGTGCTCTCGCAGATCGCCACGCACGGCATCGTGCTCGAACACGGGCGCGTCGTCGAGTCGGCCCCCGTCCGCGAACTGCTGACGGCACCGCGCTCCCCCGTTACGCAGGGACTGCTGCGGGATGCCACGGCGACGGTGTGGCGCTCGGCGGATCAACGCGAGGCGCAAGCCCGCGGGGCGGAGGATGCGTCATGAACCGCGACGTTCTGCTCACCGGGCGCGGCCTGACCCGCCGACACGCCCTGCCCCGGCGCACCCTGTTCGATCCGCGCCGCGTGACGACCGCGCTCGAGGACGCCGACATCGATGTGCGCGCGGGCGAATCCGTCGGCATCATCGGCGAATCGGGATCGGGCAAGTCCACCCTCGTGCGGCTGCTGCTCGCGCTCGATACGCCGACGTCCGGCAGCGTGTCCTTCGAGGGACGGGGCGTGGATGCCTCGGCATCCGCTCGCGATCTGCACTGGCTACGGCGGGGCACGGGCATCGTGTTCCAGGATCCGTACTCGTCGCTCGACCCGCGCATGAGCGTCGGCAGGATCGTCGGCGAACCGCTCTGGGCGCTCGGCATCGAGGGCGACCGCCGCGCGCGCGTTCGCGAGGTACTCGATCTTGTCGGACTCGAACCCGGGATGGCCGAACGCTTCCCCCACGAGTTCTCGGGGGGTCAGCGCCAGCGCATCGCCCTCGCGCGCGCGATCGTGCACGGCCCCCGCCTCCTCGTCGGGGATGAGCCGCTGTCAGCCCTCGACGTCACGGTCCGTGCGCAGATCCTGGCGCTGCTGAAGAAGCTCCGGGACGAACAGGGCATGGCGCTGCTGCTGGTCTCGCACGATATCGGTGTCGTGCAGAACGTGTGTGACACCGTGGTCGTCATGAAGGACGGACGGATCGTCGAGGAAGGGCCGACCGAGCGGGTGCTGCTCGAGCCGCAGGTCGCCTACACCCGGCGCCTGCTCGACTCGATCCCCATCATCGATCCGGGAATCTGACCGCGCCGCCACGCACCATGTCCCACTTTCTGGGATGCGCGTCCCACTTTCGCCCGCTCTGACAGCCGCATAGCGGAAGAAAATGGGACATCGTCGGATCGGATGTCCCACTTCGCTGGGGCTGCCTGCCGAGGCTCAGCCCACCCGCCGCGCTCACGCGGGTCAGCGACGGAACAGTCCGCGCTTGTTCTTCTTCTTCGGTGAGAGGGACTTCTGCAGATAGATCGTGCCGAGCCAGCGGCCGAACTTGAAGCCGACCCGGCCCATCCGACCAACCTCGACGAAGCCGAGCTTTTCGTGGAGAGCGACGGATGCTTCGGCACCCTTATCGCTGATGACGGCGACGATCTCGCGAATCCCCGCCTGCTCGCACGCCTCGATCAGCGCCTCCAACAGCGCCCTACCGAGCCCTTTGCCCGCGGCGGCGTGCCCGAGGTAGATGGAGTTCTCTACCGAAAACCGATAGGCCGACTTCGACGACATCGGCTGCACGAGCGCATACCCGAGGATCTGGCCGGACGGCGACTGCGCCACTAAGAAGGGGAGCCCGGCTGTCGCGAGGAGAGCGACCTTGTCACGCCACTGCGCGAGAGTCCATTTCTTCTCATCGAAGGTGACAACCGAGTTGGTGACGTAGTAGTTGTAGATCTCGCGAATATCGGGGATGTCGCGATCTTCAACGGGGCGAATCTCGTACGTGAACATCGGTTCGGGCTGCGGAGGCTTGCGCAGGTGCCGCGGCAGCTTCCGGCGATCGCGATCGTATTCCTCCTCCAGCATGCCGCCAGCCTACGCGGGCAGACGCCAGTCGACCGCGGTCGCTCCGGCCTTTTCGAGCATCTGATTGGCGAGCGAGAATGGCTTCGATCCGAAGAATCCGCGCGAAGCGGACAACGGCGACGGATGCGGCGACTCGATGATCGGCGTGGCACCGAGCAGCGGGCGCAGGTTGGCGGCATCCCTCCCCCACAGGATCGCGACGAGCGGCCGATCGCGCGCGGCAAGCGTGCGGATCGCAAGTTCCGTGACCTTCTCCCACCCCCACCCCCGATGAGACCCGGATGCCCCGGGCGCAACGGTCAGTACGCGGTTCAGCAGCATGATGCCCTGGTCGGCCCAGGCCGACAGGTCACCGTGCGGCGCCGATGGGATGCCGAGATCGCTGTCGAGTTCTTTGTAGATGTTCGCGAGGCTCCGCGGGAGAGGGCGGACATCCCGCTCCACCGCGAAGGAGAGACCGATCGGATGCCCCGGTGTCGGATACGGGTCTTGCCCGACGATCAGCACCTTGACGTCGTCGAGGGGGCGCTGGAACGCCCGCAACACACGGTCGCCCGCGGGCAGATAGCCCCGCCCGGCCGCGACCTCCGCACGCAGCCTCTCGCCGAGCGCGGCGATGTCCGCAGCGACGGGTTCGAGCGCGTCGGCCCAGCCCGCGTCGATCAGGCCGTCGTCGGCGAGTTGCGCGAGCGAGCGAGCCATGGGATCAGGAGGCATCCTCTTCGATGACCGAGCCCTTCCACGACCAGGGGAAGTCGATCCACAACGCCGTCTCGCGCCAGGAGTAGTCCGGCATCGCGATCGAACCGGGCTTGGTGTAGATCGTCGCCGAACGTACGTCCGCTCCGCGCTCACTCAGCAGGCGCACGGCGAGCGCGAGAGTCCGACCGCTGTCGGCCACATCGTCGACGAGCAACACGCGACGCCCGCCGAGGTACTCCATGTCGAGTTCGGGGCGCAGGAGTTCGGGGGCATCCAGGACCGTGCCGATGCCGGTGTAGAACTCGACGTTCAGGGCGCCGCAGTTCTTCGCCCCGAGGGCATACGCCATGGCGCCGCCGGGCAACAGGCCGCCGCGGGCGATCGCGACCACGACTTCGGGGACGAAACCGTCGGCGACGATCGTGCGGGCGAGATCCCGACATGCCTCGCCGAAGCCGTCCCAGGTCAGGTGCTCGCGCTCTCCCGTGTACTCACCCATGCGGGGTGACTCCTTCCCGGCTCATGCCGTCGTCGTGCGTCTCAACTCAGTCTCGTGAAGAGCCCGAGATCACTCGCGGTCCGAGCGAACCCGCAGCGGCCCACGGGCCAGGAGGTACTGCGCGGACTGCGCCACAGGGCGCATCGTCACGAGATCCAGGTTGACGTGAGCGGGAGCGTTCATCGCGTAGACGATGACATCCGCGACGTCCGAGGCGACGAGTGGTGCTTCGACGCCGTCGTACACGCGATCCGCCGCCGCCGAGTCGCCGCCCAACCGATTAAGGGTGAACTCGGGCGTGTGCACCATGCCCGGTGCGACCTCGACCACGCGGATCGGCTCGCCGTTGAGTTCGAGGCGCAGGGCGTGCACGAGCATCGCCTCGGCAGCCTTCGCTGCGTTGTAGCCCGCACCACCGGGGTAGGCGACCTGCGCCGCCGTGGACGTCACGAAAACGGCATCGGCATGACCGTCTTCCGTCGCGGCCTCGCGCATGAGGGGAAGCAGCGCGGCGACGAGACGCTGTGTCGAGAGCACATTGACCTCGTACATCCACGTCCAGTCGGATGGGTCGCCGTCTTCCACCCGCTGCGTGCCGCGGGCGCCGCCCGCGATCTGAACGAACGCATTCACGGGCCCCGTGCCCCTGAGCCACTCGGCGAGCGCATCGACGTCGGCCTGGTTCGTCAGGTCAGCAGCGAAGACCTCGGCGCCCGTCTCGTGCGCGAGCTCCGCGAGACGTTCGGCGCGGCGAGCCACACCGACCACATCCCACCCGACTTCGCGGAGAGCCACCACGGTCGCCCGCCCGATTCCCGAACTCGCACCCGTCACAACCGCACGCCTGTTTGCCACGGACCCACGCTAGTCCGCCCCGACGGGGTGGACGAACTCCGGACGCCAGTCCGAGGCTCGTGCACCCGCGCACCGCGCGCATGTCCCACCTTTTCACCCCATGCGGCGCTGTGGCGTGAAGAGTTGGGACATCGGCGGTCGCGCGTCGGCCGGGACGGATTCCGGATCCGGACCGCCGCCGGATTGTGTTACGTAACATTTCCCGACCGTTGTCGAGACATCCGTCCATCCGTAGCCTCGCTACAGACGCGACACCCGCCGCGCCCCGCAAACCACAGGAGTATCCATCATGTCCGCACCGGAGAACTGGCGCTTCGAAACCAAGCAGGTCCACTCGGGCGCACAGCCCGACCCGACCACGAAGGCACGCGCGACGCCGATCTACCAGACGACGTCGTACGTCTTCGACAACACCGAGCACGCCGCGAATCTCTTCTCGCTGGCCGAGTTCGGCAACATCTACACGCGCATCATGAACCCGACGCAGGACGTCGTCGAGCAGCGCCTCGCCGCGCTCGAGGGCGGCACCGGTGCCCTTCTCGTCGCGAGCGGCCAGGCCGCCGAGACGTATGCGGTCCTGAACATCGCGCAGGCCGGCGACCACATCGTCTCGTCCTCGTCGATCTACGGCGGAACGTACAACCTGTTCAAGTACACGCTCGCGAAGCTCGGCATCGAGACCACGTTCGTCGAGAACCAGGACGATGCCGATGAGTGGCGCGCCGCCGTCCGCCCGAACACCAAGCTGTTCTTCGGTGAGACCATCGGCAACCCGAAGATCAACATCCTCGACATCGCGAAGGTCGCGGGCGTCGCTCACGAGAACGGCTTGCCCCTGATCGTCGACAACACGATCGCGACGCCGTACCTCATCCGCCCGCTCGAGCACGGCGCCGACATCGTCGTCCACTCGGCAACCAAGTTCCTCGGCGGTCACGGCACGGTCATCGGCGGTGTCATCGTCGACGGCGGCACGTTCGCCTGGTCGCAGAATGTCGAGAAGTTCCCCGGCCTGACCGAGCCCGACCCGTCGTACCACGGCGCCAGCTACACCACCGCCGTCGGCGACGCGCTCGCGTACATCATCAAGGCACGCGTCACGCTCCTGCGTGACCTCGGCGCCTCGATCGCGCCGCAGAGCGCCTGGCTGCTCATCCAGGGCATCGAGACGCTGTCGCTGCGTCTCGAGCGTCACGTGCAGAACGCGCAAGAGATCGCCGAGTGGCTCGAAGACCACGAGGATGTCGCGTCGGTCAACTACTCGGGCCTGCCGTCCTCGCCCTGGTACGCCGCGGCGAACACCTACGCGCCGAAGGGCGTCGGTGCGGTGCTGTCGTTCGAGCTCAAGGGTGGGGTCGAGGCGGGCCGCGAGTTCGTGAACTCGCTCGAGCTGTTCAGCCACCTCGCCAACATCGGCGACGTGCGCTCGCTCGTCATCCACCCCGCATCGACGACGCACTCGCAGCTGACCCCCGAGCAGCAGCTGACGTCCGGCGTCACGCCCGGTCTCGTGCGCCTGTCGGTCGGCATCGAGAACATCGAAGACCTCAAGGCCGACCTCGAACAGGCGCTCGCCGCGGCCCGCAGGGTCTCGGAGGCCGCGCGCGCGTAATCTCGCGTCACCGGATGCCCCGGGCCCGTCCCCTTCGTCGGGGACGCGCCCGGGGCATCCGTGTTTCGTCCCGCTCGAAGGTGCCCGTTCCACGCGCTAGAGTGCCCGTTGTCGAGCGAGACGGCGCCGAAACGGGCACCCTCGTCGACACAACGGGCACCCTCGCGGTCAGAATGGACACCCTCGCGCGATAGGTGGGGTGACGTAACGTGTCCGCCCCACCGACGCGGGGCACGTCAGAATGGACGGATGGACTGGCAGAGCTCTGAGGACACCTATCCGGCGATGCCGGTGACGGAGGCCGATGCGCGCATGCTGCTAGGCCGACCGCCCGCGACCGGTGCGTGGCGCGACGGCGACCCCGTCGGCGACCGACGTTTCGCCGCGTTCGGGCCGTTCCGCACCGAGGGCGGCGCCGAGCTTCCGAGCTTTCGCCTGGCCTTCGAGAGCTGGGGCGAGCTGAACGCCGCGCGCGACAACGCGGTCCTGATCCTGCACGCCCTGACGGGCGACAGCCACGTCCGAGGTCCCGCGGGGCCGGGGCATCCCACCGACGGGTGGTGGTCCGACATCGTCGGCCCCGGAGCCGCAATCGACACCGACCGCTGGTTCGTCGTCGCACCCAACATGCTGGGCGGATGCCAGGGGTCGACCGGCCCCGCGAGCATCGCGCCCGACGGCTACGAGTGGGCCTCGCGCTTCCCGTATGTCACGATCCGCGACCAGGTCGCAGCCCAGGCGCAACTCGCCGACGAGCTCGGCATCGAAGTGTGGGCGGGCGTCGTCGGAGGCTCGATGGGTGGAATGCACGCCCTCGAGTGGGCCGCAGGACTTCCGAGCCGTGTCGCCCGCGCGGCGATCATTGCGGCTCCGCCGATCAACACCGCCGATCAGATCGCGCTCAACTCGGTGCAGCTCGACGCGATCGCCATCGACCCACGATTCCAGCGCGGTGAGTATTACGACGCGGGCGACGGGGACGGCCCGCATCGCGGACTCGCCCTCGCCCGACGCATGGCGCTGCTGAACTACCGCAGCCCCACCGAGCTCAACCAGCGATTCCAGCGGTCATGGCAGTCGGGAGTGAGCCCCCTCGGTCACGGCGGACGCTTCGCGGTCGAGTCCTATCTCGACTTCCATGGCAACCGCTTCACCCGCCGTTTCGACGCGAACAGCTACGTCCGTCTTGTCGAGGCGATGAACTCCCACGACGTCGGGCGCGATCGCGGCGGCGTCGAACAGGCCCTGGCACAGGTCACCGCACGAACACTCGTGCTCGGAATCGACAGCGATCGTCTTTTCCCCGTCGAAGGACAGGAACGGATCGCCCGCGCGATCCCGAACACGCTCGACGGAAACTCCCCCAGCGTCATAACGAGCGACTACGGGCACGACGGGTTCCTCATCGAGACACACGTCGTCGGCGCGCACCTGCGACGACTGCTCGAGGACTAGTCGGCGCGGCCGCCGGCGCTCCTATCGCAGCTGAGCGAAACCCTCCGCAGAACGCGTCTTGCCCACCACGAGGATCGTGTCGCCCTCGCGCAGCACGGTCTGATTGTCCGCGTTATCCCACACGTCGTCGTGTTGGTAGGCCGCGATCGTGACCCCGTGGGACTTGCGCAGTCCCGTCGAGCCGAGTGGAACATCCTGGATCGATGCCGGTACGGGAGCCTTGACCATCGCGTAGCCCGGCGCGATCTCGATGAAGTCGAGGGCCGCTCCGCGAACGAGGTGTGCCACCCGGCGGCCCATGTCCTTCTCGGGATAGATCACCTTGTGCACCCCGAGCTGCTCCAGAATCAGCCCGTGCTCGTCGTTGACGGCCTTGGCCCAGATCACCGGGATGTCCATATTGAGCAGCACGGAACAGGTCAGGATGGATGCCGAGATGTTCCCGCCGATCGACACGACGACGCGGTCGAACTCGTCGATCGCGAGCTGGTGCAGCACCTCGCGTTTGGTGGAGTCGGCGCGCACGACCTGCGTGAGCTCGCCGTTGAGGGACTGGACGATGTCTTCATCGAGGTCGATGCCGAGCACCTCGGTGCCGGATGCCATGAGCTCGAGCGCGAGCGAACGTCCGAATCTGCCGAGGCCGATCACGGCGACCGAGTCCGCCTCGGCGATGCGCCGCGATCGTTCGCTGGCGCCGAACTGCGGGAACTTAGCCAATGGCCGGCCTTTCTTTCGGAAGTTCGTACAGGATCCGTCGCTCGCGGAGCGCAAGGGCCGGACCGAGGGTGAGTGGGCCGATGCGGCCGAGGAACATCAGGATGACCAGGACGACCTGCGCGCTCTCGGGCAGGGACGCGGTGATGCCCGTCGACATCCCGACCGTCGCGAACGCCGAAACCGTCTCGAACAGGGATTTGTCGAGGTTCTCGCCGCTCAAGAACATGATGAGCGCGGTGCCCGCGATCACCGCGGCAACGGCCAACAGGACGACCGTGATCGCCTGACGGTGAACCGCGCGAGAGAGGCGCTTGCCGAAGATGTTGACCGCACCCTCACCGCGCAGTTCGGTCACGAGGATGAAGAACAGCACGGCGAACGTCGTCACCTTGATGCCGCCCGCGGTTCCCGCGGGGCCGCCACCGATGAACATCAGGACGTCCATGCCCAGCCAGGTCTCGTCATGCATGTCACCCACGTCGACCGAGTTGAAGCCCGCGGTCCTGGTCTGCACCGATTGGAAGAATCCGGCGAGAACGCGCGACCACGGGTCGAGTCCGCCGAGGGTTTCGGGATTGCTCCACTCGACAGCCGTGATGTAGACGGTTCCTGCAACGAGTAGCACGGCGGTGACCGCCAGCACGAGGTTGGTGTTCATCGACCAATGAAGCGGGCGACGGAACTCGCGGCGGAGCTGCATGATCACGGGGAAGCCAAGTCCGCCCAGGATGATCGCCGCACAAATCGGCAGGCAGATGAACGGATCGCTCACGAAGCCCATCAGGCTGTCGCTGTAGAGCGCGAACCCCGCGTTGTTGAAGGCCGAGACCGCGTGGAACAGGGCGAACCAGGCGGCTTCGCCCACGGTGTAGCCGTAGCCGAGGAGGAACCGCAGGAAGAGCAGAATGAACGCGCCGGCCTCGATGATCACCGAGATCAGGACGATGCGGCGGACGAGCCCGCGTACGTCCTCGAGCCCAGCGTCTTCGCCTCGGCTGCGGTGTTCAGCCGCGACCGGACGGACATCTTGCGCGCCAGCACGACCCCGATCAGGGCCGCGAAGATCATGATGCCCAGGCCGCCGAGTTGGATCCGAACCAGGATGACGACCTGCCCGAAGCCCGTCCAGAAAACCGGGGTATCGACGACGATGAGCCCGGTGACACACACGGCGCTCGTTGCCGTGAAGAGCGCCTCGACGAAGCTCGCCCCGCCCGGCCCGACTCTGGCGATCGGGAGCATGAGCAGAGCGGTACCTACGGCGATCGCCGCGGCGAACCCGAGCACGACGGCCTGGGCGGGTTGCAGGTGATGGCGCGACAGTCCCTTTTGCCGACCCCGCCCCGCCGTCCGACCGCGCGCTGCCGCCGCGGCCGGCGTTCTCTTCCTCACCGCAGGACTGTACTCCCCGTCGCGGGTTCCGGAAGTGTCCGCCGGACGCTCGCGGTGGAACGGGACTCGAGCGCGAAAGCGACAACGGCGATGCCCACACCGAGTGCGGCGAGCGTCGCACCGACCCACGACGGCATCACGAAGCCCCACCCGAGCGCGATCACGACGCCGCCGAGGGCGGCACCGAGGCTGTTGCCGATATTGAGGGCCGAGTGATTGAGGGCCGCGGCGATCGTCTGGTTGTCACCCGCGACATCCATGAGTCGCGTCTGGATCGCCGGGCTGGTGACCGCGGACGCAACGCCGATGAGGAAGATGAAGACGATGAGCGGCACGATGTACGCCGCGGTCGCCGCCAGAAGCGCCTGCACCACTACGAGCACCGCGAGACCCCCGATGAGGGTTGCGCGCAGATTCTTGTCGGCCAGTACCCCGCCGAGGAGGTTGCCGACCATCATCCCGACGCCCATCACGACGAGCACGATCGGCACGACCCACAGAGGGCTGCCCGAGATCTCGGTGACCAGGGGTGAGATGTAGCTGTACACCGCGAAGAACCCGCCGAATCCGATGGCGCCGATCGCGAGCGTCAGCCACACCTGGCCAATTCGGAAGACAGCTAGTTCGGCCCGGAAGGTGCGCCCTGCATCCCCCGTGTGAGCAGGCACGAACACCCAGACCATCACGGTGCCGGCCGCGAAGATCGCGGCAACGACGAGGAAAGCCAGCCGCCATCCGCTCGCCTGCCCGAGGAACGTGCCGACCGGCACGCCCACGACGTTGGCGACCGTCAGGCCCATCAGCACGATCGCGACGCCCTTCGCGCGCTTGCCGGGTCCCAGCACATCGGCGGCGATGAGAGCGCCCATCCCGAAGAACGCGCCATGCGGCAGGCCTGCGAAGAAGCGAGACAGAGCGACGAGCTCGAATGTGGGGGCGATGACCGTGAGCACGGTGAAAAGCGTGAGCGCGGCGGCCAGAGCCACGATCACCCGGTTGCGCGGAAAACGGGCCACAAGCCCCGAGATCGTCGGCGCCCCGACGACCACGCCCAGCGCATAGAGCGAGATCAGCCACCCAGCCTGGGCGATCGCGTCGTCCGGCGAATTCGCCCAGACGCTCGGCAGCAGATCACGTGCGATCTCGGGAAGCAGACCCATGATGACGAACTCGGTCATGCCGATTCCGAAGCTGCCGACCGCGAGCGAGATGAGTGCCCAGGTGGCGACCCGTCGGGACGGGACGCGAGATGAGCCGATATCGGAAGGCGCTGCGGATGTCACCGAGCGATCCTATCCCGCGTTTCGAAACGATTCGAACGGAGCCACTCCCCTAGCGAGTCTCTGAGGAACGGATGCTTCGGCTACGCGCCGGCGGACTCGTCGAGCGCCCGCTCGAGCCGCTCGATCTTGCCGTCGATCTCGCCGGAGTAGCCGGGCCGGATATCGGCCTTCAGCACGAGAGACACACGCGATCCGAACGGCATCACGGCCTCGGTCGCCCGACGCACCACATCGAAGACCTCATCCCACTCCCCCTCGAGCTCGGTGAACATCGAGCTCGTGCGATGCGGCAGTCCGGAGTCACGCACGACGCGCACCGCGGCGGCGACCGCGTCGTGAACCGAGCCATCCGCAGCGGCGCCGGAGTCCGACGAGCCGCCGGGCGTTCCGCTGGGGGCTACTGAAAAGGCAATGAGCATGATTCTCCCGAGGATCAGCGAGCGGACACGAACCGGCGAAGGTCGCGCTTGCGCGCGTTGATCTTCGCCGCGGAGCGAGTCGGCACCCGAACGAGTGCCGTGACGGTGAAGACGAGCAGAACGATCGTGATGACGTTCCGAGCGGTCAGAAGAGCGACCGGGACGGGCTGTGTGTTCAGCACCCCGCCGTAAACGATCGGGTAGACGACCTGCGTCAGCGCGGCGCTGACCAGCGACAACGCGGCCACCGTGCTCGCGCGCGTCCGATCCAGCACGATCCAGAGGACGAGCGGCGCGATCAGCCAGGTCTGGAACTGGGGCGAGCCGACCTTGTTGAACACGATCAGCACGAGAACCACGGCGAGCGCGAGGGGCGGCATGAGACGCACGTATGACGCACCACGCCAGGCCTTGTACGCGCCCAGCCCGGCGACCCCCGCCACCGCCGCCGCCAGCAGGGGCGTCATCACGGCGATCACGATGTCGACGTTCGGACCCGTCACCTGAAAGGTCAGGATGTCGTTGTCATAGAACGCGAAAGAACCCGGAACCCCCGCGACGGCCTGCCAGAGATAGAAGGTGCTGACGGGCGCCTCGAGTTGCAGACCCCGTCCGGTCTGCTCGCCGATGAAGTCGAAAGCATGGCCCGAGCCGCCGAGCACGATGATCCCACCGAGCACGAGGGCGGTGACGAGGGCGGCCGAGGCGATCACGGTCAGGCGCCGACGAAGGGCGACCACGGCCGCGGCGATGAGTGCGGCCGGCCAGATCTTCATCCAGGTCCCGACCGCCAGCAGCGCCGTCGCCACGGCGGGCCGACCCGCGAGCCACAGCAGACCGGCAACGGCCAACGGCACGGTGACGGCATCGATCCGATACATCCCGATCGGCCCGAGCAGCAGCGCGTAGGCCAGCCAGAACCAGGCGGCGGAGACGCGGGCACGAGACCGGGCGCGTCCGATCAGCAGGGCGAACGCGATCGCGTTCAGTGCCGTCACGAGGATCGACCACGCGATGATGTAGCCGCCGAGCCACGCCAGGGCACGCGCGAAAATCATGGGCACGAGCGCGAGCTGCGGATACACGAACGGCGTCGTGATACCGACGATCTCGCGCCCATCGACCGCGGCGTCGGCCCACGGTTCGTACACGAGGTAGACGTCGCCCATGGGCTGGTTCGGCAGAACCCAGCCAAAGACCGCGACGACCAGATGCACGACGGCGAAGGCGACCCACAAGACAGTGCGGTGCTTCATCCACTCCCGCCACAGCCCACCCGACACCCGCTCATCCTAAGCGCGCGTCCCCTGCGCTCACGTCAGTGCGACAACAGCGCCCAGACGGCCGGGATCGCCTCGGCGACCTCGAGCGCGACGAGCGGATGTCCCCGCCCGGCGCCCCGACGGCGTTCCGGCTGATCGGTTCCGTCGTCGAGCGGCGGCAGTCCTGAGGCGATCCGACCCGCAGCACCGTGCAGCCACACCGCGGATACCGCCAGCGGCCCGAGGGTCTCGGGGTCGTCGATCGCGGCCGAACTGCGCGCCGCGACCAGCGCACCCACGACACCGGCCAGCACGTCGCCCGTGCCCGCGGTCGAGAGCCAGGGCGCCCCGGATTCGACCAACCCCAGCCATCCGCCCGGTGTCGCAACCCACGTGCGCGCACCCTTGAGCAGCACCGTTGCGCCCGTCTCGGCGGCGGTCTCGCGAGCGGCGGATGCGTCATCCGACCATTCCCGCGAGAGCCCGAGCTTCACCCGCAGGCGGGCCAGTTCTCCCCGATGCGGGGTCAGCACGCATGGCGCCGTCGCTCCTTCGACGCCGAGTGCTCCCGCGTCGACGACGACCGGTTCCGCACCGCCCAGGATGTCGGCGAAGCCCGGATCCTCATCCGCGTCGCCGTCGGTCCCGCGAGCGGGCATTCCCGACCCGATCACCCACGCCTGAACCCGGCCCGTTCCACGCACCGTCTCGGGTCTCCGTGCCAGCACCAGGGATGCCGCGGCATCCGGTCCGACGTACCGCACCATCCCGGCGCCCGCGCGCCATGCGGCCTCGACACCGAGCACCGCCGCGCCCGGGTACCGGGCCGAGCCCGTTCGCATTCCGACCACGCCGCGGGAATACTTATCATCGTCGTCCGTTGGGCTCTGCAGGTGCGCGGCCGTCTCGGCTGCAGACCATGGCGACGGATGCGACATCCCCACACGTTACCGCCGCGCCATCTCCCGAGGAGCCCCTGTGAGCCTGCTGTTCCAGCCCATGACCATTCGCGCGACCGAGATCGCCAACCGGCTGTGGGTCGCCCCCATGTGCATGTACAGCGCGGAAGAGGGCGTGCCGAACGACTGGCACCACGTGCACCTCTCCCAGTTCGCATCCGGCGGCGCGGGCCTGGTCGTCGCAGAGGCGACCGCCGTCGTGGCCGAGGGACGAATCTCGCCGCGCGACACGGGCATCTGGACAGACGAGCAGCGGGATGCCTGGGCCCCCATCGTCGCGTCGATCCACGCCCGCGGCGCCGCGGCGGGCATTCAGCTCGCCCACGCCGGCCGCAAGGCGTCGACGTGGTGGCCCTTCGCCGGTCGCGGCCACGGCAGCGTCGCCCTCGACGAGGGTGGCTGGACGACGTTCGCTCCCTCGGCCCTCGCCTACCGGGGGTACGCCGAGCCTCGCGAGCTCGATGCGTCCGGCATCGACGCCATCGTCGAAGGGTTCGTCTCCGCCGCGCGGCGTTCGATCGAGGCCGGGTTCGATGTCCTCGAGATCCACGCGGCCCACGGCTACCTCCTGCACGAGTTCCTCTCACCGCTCAGCAACCAGCGCACCGACGAGTACGGCGGCAGCCTCGAGAATCGCGCCCGCCTGTTGCTGCGGATCGTCGCCGCAGTGCGGGCCGAGGTCGGCGACGCGGTGCCCCTGTTCGTGCGTTTCTCGGGCACGGATGCCGCCGAGGGCGGCTGGAGCGTCGAGGAGACGGCGACGGTTTCCGTGTGGGCCGCCGCAGCGGGCGCCGACCTGTTCGACATCTCGAGCGGCGGATTGGTCGCGCACCAGCAGATCGTGACCGGCCCCGGCTACCAGGTTCCTCTCGCGGCCTATGTCCGTCGCGAAACCGGGTTGCTCGTGAGCGCCGTCGGCTCGATCACCGAGGGTTCGCAGGCGGAAGAGATCCTGCAGCAGGGCGACGCCGACGCGATCTTCGCCGCGCGCGAGTGGCTTCGCGACCCGCACTTCGGCCTGCGCGCCGCCGTCGAACTCGGCGAGGGCGCCGACCTGTGGCCGGCGCAGTACGCTCGCGCAGCACTCATCCCGGCACGCTCCGCCTGACCCGCGGATCAGGCGGGCCAGAGATCACCCCAGGTCGTCGACGAATCCGCGTAGTTCGCGGGCGAACAGCTCCGGCTGCTCCCATGGCCCGAAGTGGCCTCCTCGCGGCATCTGCGCCCACCGACGCACGTCGAAATATCTCTCGGCATAGACGCGCGGCGCCGGGTGGATGTCTTTCGGGAAGATCGCGAATCCGGCCGGAACGGGCGCCGCACCGGTCGTGCCGGGCGGGTGCAGGGCCGAGTCGCGGTAGTAGCGCGCCGCCGAGGCGGCCGTGGACGTGACCCAGTACAGCGTGATGTCATCCAGGAGCTCGTCGGGCGTAAATACGCTGAACACGTCACCGCCGTTGTCGCTCCAGGCGCGGAATTTCTCGAGGTACCACGCCGCCAGAGCGATCGGCGAGTCGGTGAGGGCGTACGCGAGCGTCTGCGGCTTCGTGCGCTGCAGCAGGGCATAGGCGCCCTCGGTCTGGCTCCACTCGGTCATCGAGTCGGCCCAGGCCTTCTCGTCGTCATCGAGGGATGCCGGGTCGAGGGTGTAGCGGTGCCAGAACGGCACATCGCCGAGATGTACCCCGATCACGCGATCCGCATGGCGATGAGCGATCGTCTCCGCAATCGTGCTGCCGACGTCACCGCCGTGCACCACGTAGCGGTCGAACCCGAGCTCCCTCATCGTGGCGGCCAGCAGGTCTGCGACGTATGCCGAGCCCGAGCCCGGTTGTTGGGGTCGGTCGGAGAACCCGAATCCGGGGATGCTGGGCACGACGATGTCGAACCGGTCCGCGAGCAGCGGCAACGCCTTTTCGAACCGCAGGAAAGAGTCGGGCCACCCGTGCACGAGCAGAAGCGGGGTCATTCCCGGCGTTCCCGCACGGATCGCGTGAACCGCGGGACTTCCGATCCGCACGTGTTCGAGAGCGTTCAACCGTGCCTCGGTCGCGCGCCAGTCGTATCCGTTCGTCCACCGATCGACGAGCGTCCGCAACGCCGTGGGGTCGGTCCCCCACGACCAGTCGTCCTCGACGACCGAATCGGGCCATCGCGTGCGTGCCAGACGATCAGCGAGGTCATCCAGGACGGTTTGCGGGACGTCTATGCGGAACGCGGTCATGCCGCCACGCTAGACCCCGCCGCCGACGTCCCCGCCGAAATGCGACAGCGACGCGCGAACGACGCAACTCAGCGCCGGCGTGTGGCGTCCTGCACCTCTCCGACGAGCTCCTCGATGATGTCCTCGAGGAACAGCACACCGGTCGTTTCACCCCGCTGGTCGCGGACTCGCGCCAGATGGCGACCCGTCCGACGCATGGTCGCGAGCGCGTCCTCGAGGTCGGTCGTCTCTTGCACCGGAACCATATGGTGGATGCGTTTGGCGGGCACGGGCCGATCGAGTCGCTCATCCGGGACATCCGCTGACCGCAGGACGTCCTTCAGGTGGACGTATCCGACCGGCTCACCCGCGGCATCCACGATGACGTAGCGCGAGAAGCCGTGCACCGCGACGGCTCGCTCGATCTGCGCCGGCGTCGTCGTTTCGGGCAGGGTCACGAGCTGGTCCAATCGCACCGCGATATCGCGCGCCTTCTTGTCGGTGAACTCCACCGCCGCGGCGAGCGCGCCCGACGAGTCGTCGAGCACGCCCTCGCTGGTCGACTGGCTCACGATCGTGGCCACCTCGTCGAGCGTGAATGTCGACGCGGCCTCATTCTTCGGCTCGACCCGGAACAGGCGCAGCACGGCGTTCGCGATCCAGTTGAGGGTCGCGATCACCGGGTGGAAGAGCTTCGACACCCACACGAGCGGCGTCGCGAGGATGAGCACCGCGCGGTCGGGTACCGAGAACGCGAGGTTCTTCGGGATCATCTCCCCGAACACCACGTGCAGGTACGACACGATCAGCAGCGCCACGACGAACGCGACGACGTCGACGACGGCTTCCGACAGCCCGGTCAGCCCGAACGGCACCGCCAGGAGGTGGTGGATCGCCGGTTCCGAGACGTTCAGGATCAGCAGCGAACAGATCGTGATGCCGAGCTGCGACGTCGCGAGCATGAGTGTCGCGTGCTCCATCGCGTAGAGGGCGGTCTTCGCGGCGCGCGACCCCTTCTCCGCGAGCGGCTCGATCTGCGAGCGTCGGGCCGAGATCACGGCGAACTCGGCGCCGACGAAGAAGGCGTTGAACGCCAGGAGGACGACCAACCAGACGATTCCTGCCCAATCGCTCACGAGGCACCCCCGCTCTTCGTCGCGGCGCCGCGACCATTCGGTTCCGTCCCGCGGCCTCGCAGGATGCGCTCGGCTCCCGTCGTCTGCGATGGCTCGCTATCGAGTCCATCGGCGTCGCTGGGGTGAGGTGTGAAGCGGATGCGGTCGACGCGGCGTCCATCCATCCGCTGTACGGCGAGCACACCGTGGTCGGTTTCGACCGTGTCGCCCGGCGCGGGGATGCGCTCGAGGCGGCTCATGATGAACCCCCCGATCGTGTCGTAGACCTCGCCCTCGGGGACACGGATGCCCGTGCGATCCTGTAGTTCATCCGGTCGCCAGTTCCCGGGGAACGTGACCGAGTCCTTGCCGCGGACGAGGCCCGCGCGGCTGCGGTCGTGCTCATCCGACACCTCGCCGACGATCTCTTCGACGAGGTCCTCGAGGGTGACGACACCGGCCGTTCCGCCATACTCGTCGACGACGATCGCGAGCTGGTAGCCGCGGGCACGCAGCTCGGCGATCAGGACATCGAGGTGCACGGTTTCGGGCACGCGCAGCGGTTCCGTGGCGAGGGCGGCGGCCGGGACATCCGCTCGCTTCTCGCGCGGCACGCTGACGGCCGCCTTCAGGTGCACGACGCCCACGATGTCGTCGAGCGAGTCGCCGATGACGGGGAATCGGCTGTGGCCCGTGCGACGTGCGAGCTGGATGACGTCGTCGGCGGAGTCGTCACGCGCAACAAAATGCATGCTCGGGCGAGGGGTCATGACGTCGTCGGCCGTGAGCCGCGAGAACAGGAGCGTGCGGTTCAGGAGCGAGGCGGTGTCCTGCTCGAGCAGACCCGCGCTCGCGGAGCGCCGGACGAGGGACGAGAGTTCCTCGGCTGTGCGGGCGCCCGACAACTCTTCCTTCGGCTCGATGCCGATGGCACGCAGAACGCCATTGGCCGAGCCGTTCAGCAGCACGATCGCGGGACGGAACACCATCGTGAATGCCACCTGGAACGGCAGCACGAGCTTCGCGGTCTGTCGCGGCAACGCGAGAGCGAAGTTCTTGGGCACGAGCTCGCCGAGGATCATGGAAAAGATCGTCGCGACCGAGATGGCGACGATGACCGCGATCGGCGAGACGAGGGCCTCCGGCATCCCCCATCCCGTCAGCACGGGACGCAGCAGGCTCGAGAGCGCGGGCTCCATCGTGTAACCCGTGAGGAGCGTCGTGAGCGTGATGCCCAGCTGCGCGCTCGAGAGATGGGTCGAGGTGATCTTCAGCGCACCGATCGTGAGCGACAGGCGGGATTCACCCCGCTCGCGCCTCGCCTCGAGGTCGGCACGATCCAGATTGACGAGGGCGAACTCGCTGGCCACGAACAGGCCGGTGCCCACGATGAGCAGAAGCCCCACTCCCAGCATGACCAACTCGTACGTCACGCGTCGACCCTCGCGGGTTCGATCGGGCGGTGGGGCGAGCGTCTACAACTGGGGGGGTCGTCCATCGTGGGGTCGAGTTTACCCGAGGTCCGCGCAGCCGCGCCCGCCGAGTGCACGACTTCGCGCCCGCACCCCACCCCACGGCGCCGAGCGCGCCCGCGCACCACGATGGCGCCACTACCCGGCATCCGCTACGTCGATCGATGGCGCGGATGCCGCAAACAGGCGCCGACGTGTGACGACCCCCTCGCAACGCGACCACGGCCCTAACCGTCCTCCCCATCACCCTCCGCAGCCACCTGATCGCCGTCCGCCGCATTCGGGGAGCCTGAGCGAATCCCGCAACGCCATGATCGAGGCGTGACAGCAGCCCGGATCTTCCCGATCGAGATCATCCGCCGCACCGACCGCGACGAACCCATCGATGATCGCAAGCTCAGAAGGCTCTTGGCCTCGGGCGAGTGGACTCGAATAGCGCCGGGTGCATTTGCACGAACGTCCGATTGGCGGTCAGGAACACCTCTTGACCGGCATCGCACCCGGGTATCCGAGGTCGCGCGCAGGATGCGCCGACCGGCAGTTCTGTCGCACTTCGCTGCCGCCTCGATCCACGGGATAGATGTTCTGGGTCCTTGGCCGCAGCTCGTCGACGTGACGGTGCCGCGTTCATCGGGCGGACGCTCGAGCGGAGACGTCCGTCGCCGCACTCGAGAGCACGGTGAGCCGGAGACTCAGCCGTGGGGCCGACATCGCGTGACAACGCCAGCCCAAACGGCGCTCGACCTCGCTCGCGCTCTGCCCTTTGTCGACGGAGTCGCCGTCGTCGACCAAGCCATCCGTCAGGAACGGCCGGGCGGCGCGCTCACGACGCGCGCCGAGATCGAGCGACTCTGGGAACTCGACAATCGACACCGCGGGAACCCTCGCGCCCTCCGGGCCATCAGCTTCGCGAATCCGCTCGCCGCTAACGTTCGCGAGTCGCAGAGTCGGGTGCTGCTTGCGCGGCTGGGTTTCCCTACGCCGCGCCTTCAGGAGCGGCGGGTCCTGCGCTCGGGACGGCTCGTCTTCGGCGACTTCTACTTTCCGACCTACGACCACTGGGCTGAGCTCGACGGTCGAGGGAAGTACCGCAGCCCGGATTTCGGTGCAGATCGAGACCCCGTCGCGATCGTCATTGATGAGAAGAACCGCGAGAACGAAATTCGCCGGGAGGTGCGCGGATTCAGTCGGTGGGAACCCGTAGACGCGGACAATGCGCGTGTGTTGTACGACATCCTCACGTCCGACGGGCTGCCGAGCTGCCTGCCCCGACCATGATCGCCGCGTCCGGCCCCAGACATCGCGCAACATGACGGCGCCAGTTTGCCGCATCCGCTACGTCGATCTATGGCGCGGATGCCGCGAACAGGCGCCGACGTGTGACCGGATGCTTCGGAGGGACCCGGACGTGTGAAGCCCCCGCTCACCAGCTGACCGGGAGCGCCTTGCCTTCTTCGTAGCCCGCGGCGGACTGCAGACCGACGAGGGCCCGGTCGTGGAACTCCGAAACCGTCGCCGCCCCCGCGTATGTAAAGGACGACCGCACACCCGACGTGATCATGTCGAGCAGATCTTCGAGCCCGGGACGGAGCGGGTCGAGGTAGATCTTCGACGACGAGATCCCCTCGGCGAACAGCTCCTTGCGGGCAAGCTCGTACGGGTCGAGGCGCCCGAACCGGTCGTGCACGGCCTTGGTCGAGGCCATCCCCCACGACTCCTTGAACACCCGGCCATTCGCATCCGTGAGCAACTCACCCGGCGCCTCGATCGTGCCGGCGAACCACGAACCGATCATGACGGATGCGGCACCCGCCGCCAGTGCGAGCGCGACGTCGCGGGGGTATCGCACACCACCGTCCGCCCAGACGTGCGCACCCATGATCCGCGCCGCCTCGGCGGTCTCGAGCACGGCCGAGAACTGCGGACGCCCGACCGCCGTCATCATGCGCGTCGTGCACATGGCACCCGGCCCGACACCCACCTTCAGAATCGACGCGCCGGCCGTCACGAGATCGTGCACACCCTCTGCCGTGACGACATTGCCCGCCGCGATCGGGATGTCGAGTCCGAGCTCGGCCACCGTCCGGAGCGCCGCGAGCATCCCGTCCTGGTGTCCGTGCGCGGTATCCACGACGAGCACGTCGACTCCGGCCGCCGCGAGCGCCTTGGCCTTGGCTGCGACGTCCCCGTTGATGCCCACCGCCGCCGCGACGGCCAGGCGGCCCGATGAATCGACAGCGGGCCGATACAGCGTCGAGCGCAGCGCGCTCCGGCGGCTCAACGTTCCGACGAGGCGCCCGTGCCGCAGGACGCAGACCACGTCGACACCGGCGGCGACGATCGTGTCGAAAGCCGCACGGGGATCCTCGACGTCCTCCGCCTCGAGCGAGGGCGTGTCGCCTCGCGCGAGGTCTCCCAGCCGAGCGTCCGGCAAAGCTGTGGCCAGCCGGGACGCCGGAACGATGCCCCGGATGTCCGCTGCCGAAACATCCTCGCCACCGTCGGCGACCACGATGCCGTGCCCGGGAGTCGCGGGCAGGATGCGCAGCGCTGCCGCGACGGTCGCCTCGGGCGGCAGCACGAGTGCGGTGTCCCACAGCACGGGCTGACGCTTGACCCAGCGGATAGCAGCATCCAGTTCCTGCAGCGGGATGTCCTGAGGCAGCACGCCCAAACCACCCCGGCGGGCGAGCGTCGCGGCGAGGCGAGCACCCGTGACCGAGTTCATGTTCGACGAGACGATCGGGATCGTGGCCGGGGTGCCATCGTGCGGTGCCAGGTCGACCTGAAGGCGACTGGTGACCGCCGAGTGCCGTGGCACCAGGAAGACATCCGAATAGGTCAGATCCACCATTGGCCGCTCACCCGAGAATTCCATGCTTCCACGGTAGCCACTCGGGCCCGCCGCGGGGCACGAACGACGGCCTCGTCCGCGGCGGGTCGCTGGGATCTGAGATAACCTAGGTGTTCGTGCGCGTGGGCCACGAAGAGGCGCTGCGCGACGACCTTCATCGATGAAAGAGGGCGATCCAGCGTGTCGAGCCAGGTGACAGGCGTCGGGACTTCGAACGAGGGAGAGTTCGGGGCCAACGAATGGCTCGTCGACGAACTCTACGAACAGTTCAAAGTCGATAAGAACTCCGTAGATAAGGCGTGGTGGCCGACTCTGGAGGCGTATCACCCGGTCGATGTCGACGACGCATCGGATGCATCTGCTTCTCCGTCGGCCGCGAGCACCGCCCCGTCGGCATCGAGCTCCGCTCCGCAGCAGTCGGCCGCAGCGGCTGCTGAGCCCGCCGCATCCGAACCGAAGAGCGAGCCGCGACCCGTCACGGCGCCCATCCCGGTCATCGGCGCACAGCCCGTCGCACGCACGACGACGCGCCCGGCATCACCGCAGCCGATCCCCGCGCAGGCGCCCGAGAAGCCCAAGGCGGCCCCGGCCCCCGAGCCGCTCGAAGAAGACACGATCACGCCGCTGCGCGGCATGCCGAAGGCCCTCGCGGCGAACATGGACGAGTCGCTGACCGTCCCGACCGCCACGAGCGTCCGCACGATCCCGGCGAAGCTGATGATCGACAACCGCATCGTGATCAACAACCACATGTCTCGTACCCGCGGCGGCAAGGTCAGCTTCACGCACCTCATCGGCTGGGCCATCATTCAGGCGCTGAAGGACTTCCCGAGCCAGAACGTCTTCTATGCCGAGATCGACGGCAAGCCCTCGGTCGTGGCGCCCGCCCACATCAACCTGGGCATCGCGATCGACATCCCCAAGCCCGACGGAACCCGCGCCCTGCTCGTCCCGAGCATCAAGCGCGCCGAGTCGATGACGTTCGGGGAGTACCTCGGCGCCTACGAAGAGATCGTGTCGCGCGCCCGCAACAACAAGCTGACGGCGGCGGATTTCCAGGGCACCACGATCTCGCTCACCAACCCCGGCGGCATCGGCACGGTCCACTCCGTCCCACGCCTCATGCGCGGCCAGGGCTGCATCGTCGGCGCCGGCGCACTGGAGTACCCGGCCGAGTTCCAGGGTGCGAGCGAGAAGACCCTCAACGAGCTCGCGATCGGCAAGACGATCACGCTCACCAGCACCTACGACCACCGCGTCATCCAGGGTGCCGGTTCGGGCGAGTTCCTGAAGAAGGTGCACGAGCGCCTGATCGGTCAGCACCACTTCTTCGACGACATCTTCGCCGCGCTCCGCATCCCGTACGCGCCGATCCACTGGGCCGCCGACATCAACGTCGACATCGCCGAGCGGATCGACAAGCAGGCCCGTGTGCAGGAGCTCATCAACTCTTTCCGTGTACGCGGACATCTGATGGCCGACATCGACCCGCTGCAGTACGAGCAGCGCACGCACCCCGACCTCGAGATCGAAGAGCACGGGCTGACGTTCTGGGACCTCGACCGCGAATTCGTCACCGGTGGTTTCGGTGGCAAGCGGATGGCGAAGCTCCGCGACATCCTGGGCGTTCTGCGTGACTCCTACTGCCGGACGATCGGCCTGGAGTACATGCACATCCAGGACCCGGGCCAGCGCCGCTGGTTCCAGCAGAAGGTCGAGATCAAGTACACCAAGCCGACCCACGACGAGCAGCTGCGCATCCTCAGCAAGCTCAACGAGGCCGAGGCATTCGAGACCTTCCTGCAGACCAAGTACGTCGGGCAGAAGCGCTTCAGCCTCGAGGGCGGCGAGTCCTTGATCCCGCTGCTCGACGAGATCCTGCAGGGCGCCGCGGGCGCCGGGCTCGATGGAGCCGCGATCGGCATGGCCCACCGCGGCCGCCTGAACGTTCTCACCAACATCGCCGGCAAGACCTACGGTCAGGTCTTCCGCGAGTTCGAAGGCAGCGTCGCGCTCGGCAACAAGCGCGGCTCGGGCGATGTGAAGTACCACCTCGGCACCGAGGGCACCTTCATCGACGACCACGGCGTTGAGCTTCCGATCTACCTCGCGGCCAACCCGTCGCATCTCGAGACCGTCGATGGCGTGCTCGAGGGCATCGTGCGCGCAAAGCAGGACCGCAAGGCCATCGGGACGTTCTCGTGGCTGCCGATCCTCGTTCACGGCGACGCGGCTTTCGCCGGTCAGGGCGTCGTCGTCGAGACCCTGCAGATGTCGCAACTGCGGGGTTACCGCACGGGCGGAACGATCCACGTGGTCGTCAACAACCAGGTCGGCTTCACCACGCTCCCGCAGGACGGGCGCTCGTCGGTGTACGCCACGGATGTCGCCAAGACCATCCAGGCGCCGATCTTCCACGTCAACGGCGATGACCCCGAGGCCGTGACGCGCGTCGCGCAGCTGGCCTTCGAGTACCGCGAAGAGTTCCACCGCGACGTCGTGATCGACCTGGTCTGCTACCGCCGACGCGGCCACAACGAGGGCGATGACCCCTCGATGACGCAGCCGCTCATGACGAACCTGATCGAGGCGAAGCGCTCGGTCCGTCGGCTGTACACCGAGTCCCTCGTCGGCCGCGGCGACATCACCGAGGAAGAGTACGAAGAAGCCAAGCGCGACTTCCAGGATCGCCTCGAGATCGCCTTCGCCGAGACGCACGCCGCCGAAACCGGTTCGCACGGTGTCATCACGGATGCCGATGCCGAGGTCGAGGAACTGACCTGGGGCGACATCGAGACCACCGGGGTCGCAACCGATGTCGTGCACCTGATCGGCGATGCCTTCGTGAACAAGCCCGAGGGCTTCACGGTGCACACGAAGCTCCAGCAGCTGCTCGACAAGCGCTACGACATGAGCCGCAACGGCACCATCGACTGGGGCTTCTCCGAGCTGCTCGCCTTCGGATCGCTGCTGCTCGAGGGCACCAACGTGCGCCTCGCGGGTCAAGACTCGCGCCGCGGCACCTTCGTCCAGCGCCACTCGGTGCTGCATGACCGGGCCAACGGTCAGGAGTGGATCCCGCTGACGAACCTGAGCGATCGCCAGGGGCGCTTCTGGGTCTACGACTCGTACCTCAGCGAGTACGCCACGATGGGCTTCGAATACGGCTATTCGGTCGAGCGGCCCGACGCACTCGTGCTGTGGGAGGGACAGTTCGGCGACTTCGCCAACGGAGCCCAGTCCGTCATCGACGAGTTCATCACGTCGGCCGATCAGAAGTGGGGCCAGCAGTCGAGCGTCGTGCTGCTGCTGCCGCACGGCTACGAGGGCGCAGGCCCCGACCACTCGTCGGCCCGCATCGAGCGGTTCCTGCAGATGTGCGCGCAGGACAACATGACGGTCTCGCGCCCGTCGACGCCCGCGTCATACTTCCACCTGCTGCGCCGTCAGGCCTATGCGCGTCCGCGCCGCCCGCTCATCGTCTTCACCCCGAAGGCCATGCTGCGTCTGCGCGGTGCGACGAGCCCGGTCGAGGCGTTCACGTCCGGCCGGTTCGAGCCGGTGCTCGACGATGACCGCGGCATCGAAAAATCACAGGTCAAGAAGGTCCTGCTGCACGCGGGAAAGACTCACTGGGACCTGCGCGGCGAGCTCGAGAAGAATCCCGACCCCTCGATCGCGCTCGTGCGCCTGGAGCAGTACTACCCGGCGCCGATCGACGAGTTGAAGGCCGTCATCGCCGGATACCCGGGTGCCGAGCTGGTGTGGGTTCAGGACGAGCCCGAGAACCAGGGCGCGTGGCCGTTCATCGCACTCGAGGTGGTCAAGCATCTCGAGGGCCGCACGATGAGCGTCGTTTCACGCAGCGCCGCAGCCTCGCCCGCGACGGGCTCGCCGAAGGTCCACGCGATCGAGCACGCCGAGCTGATGAAGAAGGCCCTCGCGCCGGCCCAGTAGTCGTTCGGATTCGTCGTTTCGACTCGCGTTGCTCGCTCAACGACCGGGATGTCCTCGGTCGTTGAGCGAGGCCCGCAAGGCCGAGACGAAACGGCCCGCGCCTCGCCCTCAGTACCAGATGCCGAGCGCCGGCGCGGTGTCGCCCGAGAACGCCCTGCTCAACGCACGCACCGCGTCGTCCTCCCCGGTCAGCTGACCAGCCGAGCGCAGAGTCGCCGCGTGCACTCCCCCGAGGTAGAGCGCTGCGAGGGATGCAACGGGCATCGATACCTGCGGCGTCGCGTCTGTGGGCGTGACCCGGGCCTCGCCATCCGTCCCGATCTCGAGCATCCATGTCCCCTCTGCGAAGCCGAGCGGATCGCTCACCGCGATGACATGCGTTCCCGCGGCAGCGTATCCGCGCCCCGCGAGAGCGCCGGGAACGTCGAGAATCCGCAGCCACTCGTGATCGTGAACCGAGACGTGGGCACCGCGTCGATCGGCGAGCAGCCACGGGAGCGGCTCGTCGACCGACCGCAACGACGCCCGAACGCGCGACACGAGATCGTGGCGCAGGACGAAACCCCAGAGCGCGCGGTACGCCTCGTCACCATCGGCCACGAGATAGGTGATGTCGAGCGTGTGGCGCGCCATGTCGGCCGGGTCCTCAGTCAGGCGGTAAACAACCGCACCGCGCACGACGCCTTCTGCGTCGGCGTAGCGCACGACGCGCGTGCGGCCCGGCTCCTTCGAGCCACCCGCAATCATCGCGAACTGGCGCCATCGCCCCGTCCAGCCATCCACATCGCCCGGCCGCGTCACGCGGACGCGCTCGTGCAGGTCTTCCAGTAGCGCCACGGCCTCTTCCCGGCGGACGTAGTCGAACGATCCGGGCACGTCGCCGCCCCGCCATCCGGCCCGGCGTGTGTCGATATCCCACGTCGTCGCCTCGACCGCGGGGGCGAATCCGAAGCGGCCATAGATCGTCGCCTCAGAGACTGTCAACCCCGCGACGGCCACTCCTGCGTCGCGGGCGGTGCGCAGCTCGCCCTCGAGCATCGCGCGCGCAATGCCTCGACGCCGCCGGGCCGGCGACACCGTAACGCCACTGATCGCCCAGAACGGCGTCACGCGGTCGCCGGGTACGGAGAGCTCGCCGACCCACGAGTTCACCGTGGCGACAGGAACCTGCGGATCGAGCCCAGCCTCGTCGTAGACGCCAATGCGGCGGCGGTAGCCGATCGACTCCCCGAACTCCCGCGCTTCGTCATCCGTCGGCTCTTCGCCGAGGAATCCGCGCGCCTCGGCGGTCGAATACGCTCGCAATGCTTCGGGATCTGCCGGGTCGACCAGGCGATACAGCAGTGCGCGCTGCGCGAGCGCAGCCGTGGATATTTCGTCGAGGGGAAGGGTGCGGGCGTCTGTGCGTGCCATCCTTCGAGGCTACCCGCCCACCCAGATACCGCTTCTAGTGGTGGGCCGCCTGGACGGTGCGCAGCTTCGCGAGCACCTGATCACGAAGGTCTTCGGGCGCGCTCTCGCGGCAGGCCCGCGCCAGGACATCGGTGAGGGTCTTGGCAACGAGAGCCTCGTCGCGGCATCCGGGGCATTTCTCCAGATGCTCGCGAATGTCGGCGTGCTGCGTCTTGCACACTTCGTTTCGCAGGTACTCCTCGAGGTCTCGCCTCGCCTGGTCACAACCGCAATCGGTCATTTCTTCGCTCCCGGACTGGCGGAGACGATGCCCCGCTCTTGTGCGTATTCGGCCAGCATTTCGCGAAGCAATCGCCTTCCACGGTGAAGGCGGCTCATGACTGTGCCGATCGGTGTCTTCATGATGTCGGCGATCTCCTGATAGGCGAAGCCCTCGACATCCGCGAGGTACACCGCCAACCGGAAGTCCTCCGGGATAGCCTGCAGGGCGTCTTTCACGACGGACGCGGGCATGTGATCGATCGCTTCGGCCTCGGCGGATCGGTTCGTCGACGCGGTCGTCGACTCCGCTCCCCCGAGCTGCCAGTCCTCCAGGTCATCGATCGTGCCCTGGTACGGCTCGCGCTGCTTCTTGCGATACGTATTGATATAGGTGTTGGTGAGGATGCGGTAGAGCCACGCCTTCAGGTTGGTGCCCTGGTGGAACGTGGCCCACGAGGCGAAAGCCTTCACGAACGTCTCTTGCACCAGATCCGCAGCATCCGCGGGATTGCGCGTCATCCGCATGGCCGCGCCGTAAAGCTGGTCCATGAACGGAAGCGCCTGATCCTCGAATTGGGCGCGTGCGATCTGCGCCGGCGCGACGTCGACCTCTGGTTCAGGCTGCTCGTCCATGACGTCCCAGTCTAGGCGCGCCAGAACGAGCGACGCAGGAGTGCGTTCCATCGTCCGAATCATCGTGTCCTCTCGGGGCTCGATAGAGTAGAACCCGATGACACCGCACGGCTATTCCCCTCGCGCCGACGAGACATCTTCTGATGCGCCTCAGCCCACTGCCTGGCGAGCGCCCGTGGCCGTGTCACCCCTCGATGCGCGCCTGTCGATTCCTGGTTCGAAGTCGTTGACGAGTCGCGAACTGGTCCTCGCTGCGTTGGCCGACGGACCGAGCCGTGTCCTCTCTCCCCTGCACTCACAGGACTCCGAGCGGATGGTCGGGGCGCTGCGGGCACTCGGCGCACAGATCGAGCCGTCGCCCGGCGAAGGTCCGTTCGGTGACGACTGGATCATCACGCCCCCCGCCCCGTTCGCCGGTGGCAGCGAAATCGACTGCGGCCAGGCTGGCACGGTGATGCGCTTTGTCGCACCCCTCGCCGGCTTCGCGCACGGAGACGTTCGGCTGACGGCGCACGAGACGGCCCTTCACCGCCCGATGGGCGAGCTGATCCGCGCCCTCCGGGATATCGGACTCGACATCGACGACGGCGGTCACTGGTCGCTCCCGTTCGTCGTGCGCGGCCACGGTCACGTGCGGGGCGGCGAGGTGCACATGGATGCATCCCGCTCGAGCCAGTTCGTGTCGGGTCTGCTGCTCGCGGCACCGCGGTTCGACGTCGGGCTGCACCTCATCCACACCGGCGAGCGGTTGCCGAGCCTCCCCCACATCGAGATGACGATCGAGGCGCTCGCGCACCGCGGCGTCCACGTGGAGCGCCCCGCGCCGAACGAATGGATCGTGGCCCCGGGCGCCGTCCGGGCGAAAGACGTCACGATCGAGCCGGATCTGTCGAACGCGGCACCCTTCCTGGCTGCGGCGATGATCGCGGGCGGGTCCGTCACGATCGCGGGTTGGCCGGCCCACTCCACGCAACCGGGCGCGCTGCTCGGCGACCTGCTGCACCGCGCGGGGGCGCGCGT
>NZ_HG779833.1:0-906 GCF_000582705.2 Microbacterium sp. C448 | reverse complement strand
TATCGAGCCGTTCCGGATCGGCAAGACGCTGCCGACCGAGGCGCTGCGCACGATGCTGGCGCTGCAGGGCGAGATCGAGCGTCTGCGCGACGAGCGTGCCGCCACCCCCGAAGAGGCCCGCCGCGCCAACGTCGAGTTGCGCCACCTGATGCGGCGCCAGCACAATCACTTCCCCGAACTCGAAGAGCACGCCGTCCGCATCCTCGAGGCCGTGCGGCACCCGGGCGGACCCCTCACGCAGCGTTCGGCGTCAGATATTGCGGCGCACCTCGGCTTCACGATCCACTACGTGCCCGACCTGCCGCAGACGACGCGGAGCGTGGCGGACCTGAAGAACGGGCGGCTCTACCTCTCGAGCAGAATCTCGGCGAAGGGTGATCCCCGGACGGCCGTTCTGCAGGCGCTGTCGAGCCGGATCCTGGGGCACGCCGAGCCGACGAGCTACGCGGAATTCCTCCGCCAGCGCGTCGAGACGAACTACCTCACGGGTGCCCTGCTGATTCCCGAGGCGCACGCCGTGCCGTTCCTGCACGAGGCGAAGTCGCGGCGGGCGATCTCGATCGAGGACCTGCGCGACGCCTACTCGGTGTCGTACGAGACGGCGGCGCACCGCTTCACGAACCTCGCGACCCGGCACCTCGACATCCCGGTGCACTTCTTGAAGGTGCACGAGTCGGGCACGATCACGAAGGCCTATGAGAACGACGACGTGAACTTCCCGACCGACCGGCTGGGTTCGATCGAGGGTCAGATGTGCTGCCGACGCTGGACGAGCCGCGTCGTCTTCGACGTCGACGACCGCTTCAACCCGTACTACCAGTACACCGACACCGGCAACGGAACCTATTGGTGCACAGCCCGCGTCGAGGCATCCAGCGAGGGAGCCCACTCGGTGAGCGTGGGGGT
>NZ_HG779832.1:0-956 GCF_000582705.2 Microbacterium sp. C448 | reverse complement strand
CTCCACCGCACCCGTCGCGACATCGCGCGTCACACCCAACGCGGCCTCCCCCAACGCCGCGTCGGCGAGCAGCAGAGCGTCGCGGTCGATGCGACCGGATGCCTCGACCAGAACGGACGCCGCAACCACCCCGTCGCTTCCCACCGCCCCAGCGATCATCGCGTCACGAACCGCGGGCAGCGTCGCCGGCAGCCACTCCCCCGACGTCATCGAACGCTCACGGTGCACCACCCCGGCCGCCCGCACGATCGCCCCGGCCGACGCCCCCGACATTCGGGTCGTCCGCTGCACGACCTCCGACACCGAGCCACACCCCGCGCGCGTCGTCATCCGCTCATCCCGCGGACCCTCCGAGCGGCCGCGCACCACATCGGTCGCCTCAACCAAGAACCCCTCGATCCGCCGCAGGATCGATCCCGCAACCGCCATCGCCTCGAGAACGAGAGCATCGGATGCCTCGTGCACAGCATCGCTCGCGAACACCGGCGCGAGGGCCGCGGCGAGGGCAGCATCCACGTCGCGAAGGGCGTCGAGGGCGGGTTTCATGTCTCCATTCTGACGAGGGTCACCGACATTGACGGCCCGCAGAACGGCCAGATCAGGCATCCAAAAGAAACTTGTGGACAACCCCGAAACGCCCCGCCTGTGGAGGAAGGATTGGCTCCGCCTTCCCGTGGCCACCGCTTCCCCGCACACCGCGCGCACAACCGTCGCGAGCGCCCCTTTTCGCGCGAATGCTTGACCGCGGGGACCTCGGTGTGAAGGTAATGGGACTCGGCACGAAAGACACGCACGCCCACGCTCGACCCGAAGAGACTCAGGGCATCATGACGAAGTCGTCCCGCGCGTCCAAACCTTTCCACGCTCGACCCTCTCCCGCGATCGACCCCTCCCGCGCATCCAAGCCGTTCCGCGCGTCCAAAGCCTGAAGCGCCCCAGGTTTGATGCCGCATCCT
>NZ_HG779831.1:0-865 GCF_000582705.2 Microbacterium sp. C448 | reverse complement strand
CGCCCTCCACTAAACCCGGGGCGATTCAAATCTCTGGACGAAAGTCGCCCTGTAGGAGCGAGTCGATTTGCTCGCGCCTCGACGCGCCTTGGCGCTCAGCATCCGCGGGCCACGAGGCGATCTTTGTCATGAGGTCGTCGTAGCTCATGATCACGCGCGCAGGGTTCCCGGCGACTACATGGCCCTCCGGCACAGATCGAGTCACCACAGACCCTGCCCCGACAACCACCCGGTCCCCGATCCGGACCCCGGGGAGGATCACCGACTGCGCTCCAATGAAAACTTCGGACCCGATAGAGATCCGATTCACATAGTGGCGCCGCCCTCGTTCGTCTCTATACAGCCAGCCAGCACCGTCGTGTGTAATCAGCAGCACCCCCGTACTAATTGTGGTGCGATGCCCCACGCTCACGAGCCAGGGTTCGGAAGTGACAATGTTCGAGAGTATTCGACATCCCGAGCCGACGGACACACCTTGCTCGCGTGCCCACCGTTCGTTGCCGATTAGTTCTCGCTTGACCTTTTTGTAGATCCTCATAATCGGCGAGTAGCGCATTTCCGCCCTTCTTCCCAACAGTCATCCCGGCGCCCCTCGAGTGAGCGGTATCGGGCAGCGGGACCCGACACCGCTCACATGGGCAGATCTGTCGGGACAACTTATCTCTTTCGGTGCCCGCGCTGTCGTGTAGGCACGCAAATTTCGCTCCAGTGCTGGGCGCGCATCCTCAGTTCGACCATCGCGCACATTGCCCCGTCACACATCAGCAGGTCTCGTAGTGGATACGCTGCCCGCTGGGCAAGACGGACCCGGGTTCCCTTGGGCACCAGCCAGACTCTGAAGCGCTCCAGGTTTTGTGCCGCTCCT
>NZ_HG779830.1:0-42194 GCF_000582705.2 Microbacterium sp. C448 | reverse complement strand
CGACCGGGCTCACGGTCACTGAGCCTGTCGAAGCGACCCGCCGTGCCGCGGCCGCGCCGCGCCCCACCCCCACCGGGGCGGTGCCTACGCGCGGTCGTGAAGCGTGATCTGATAGCCGTCCGGGTCGGCGAAGGTGAACGTCCGGCCGAACGGGCCGTCGATCGGCGCCGAGACGATGGTCTGACCGTCGGCGACGAGCGCGTCGTGGATGTCCTGAACGTCGGTGGCGTGGAGCCAGATCGCAGCGCCGACGCCCGGTTGAGGCACGGATGCGAGGTCCGTGCCGGGCACGATGTCGCGAAGAGCGAACGCGATCGGCGTCGTTTCGAACACCACAGCGTGGGGCGGACCGGCGGGAGAGCGGACCAGCCCGAGGTAGCGCTCGTAGAACGCCTGCGAGGCCGCGAGGTCTGCCGCCTGAAGTGAAATGAAGTCGGGACCGGTAACAGGCATAACGTTGCTCCTCGGATTCATGTCAGTTTTCTGACATCCGCCAAGCTATGTCAGAATACTGACATGAGTCAAGCCGGTATCGATCTGCAGACCTCGCTGGGCTATCTGCTGAAAGAGGCGTCGAGCGCCCTCCGGTCCGCCATGGAGGAGGTCCTGCGGCCCCTCGGCATGACCGTGACGCACTACTCCTGTCTCGAGCTGCTCTCGCAGCGACCAGGCCTGTCGAATTCCGAGCTCGCCCGCGGCGCTTTCGTTACGCGGCAGTCCATGAACGTGCTGCTGCAGAACCTCGAACGCGACGGATTCGTGACCCGGGCGACCGAAGCCCGCGTCGGCAAGGTTCTTCCCACCGAGCTGACGCCGCGCGGCCGCGAGAGACTGCAGAAGGCGTCGGCCGCCGTGCGGTCCGTCGAGATCCGGATGCTGTCGGGCATGACCGAAGACGAGCAGGCTGGAGCACTGCGGATCTTGCGGAGCATGATCCGCTCGCTGCGAGACAGCAGCGCCTAACGCAAGACGCTTAGTGCAGAACGCCTAACCTAGAAGGTCGAGCAGCCAGCGCGCCCCGTGCACCGTGGCGCCGGCGCGCTCCGAGCGATGCGCGAGTCCCGCGTCGCTCGTGACGACCGTCACCGCGGCTCCGTCAAGGCTCCCCACCGCGTCAACGATCGCGTCGTCACCGGATGCCTCGGCCCGCACGAGCTCGACAAGGCCCTCGCGATCGCCGACACCGCGCGCAGCTCCCTCGACGACCGCGACGATGCGCGGGAACCAGCGGTCGCCCGGCAACTCGAGAGCGGATGCCTCGAGCCCGGCCGCGGCGAGATCCTCCAGCCGATCGAGCAGACGGTCCGTCGCGCCCGCCCGATCCTTCCACCAGCCATCCGGCACCGACCCGACGACGTTCGCGGCGTCCACGACGACCACGGGACGCAGGTGCAGGGCGGCGCGGAGGTGACCCCAGGCATCCTCGAACGACGGATGCAGCGGGTGATCAACGACCTCGTCCACCCGCACCCACTCGAGCGCGTGACTCTCGGGGTCGCTGATGACGGGCGCGAACGGCACGACGACATCGCCAATGACCGTCGTGTACGACCAGATATCGAGGTCGAGCACGCTCGTGGCGCGCGGACGAATCGCCGAGCCGGGAACGCCGGCCTCTTCGAGCGCCTCGCGCAGCGCGGCATCCATCGCCGACTCGCCCTCGTGGCGCGCACCACCCGGCAGCGCCCACGTGCCGCCGAAGTGACTCCACGAGACCCGATGCTGCAGCAGCACGCTGTCGAGCGCGGCGTCGTACGCGAGCAGTCCCGCGGCTCCGAACCGACCCCAGTAGCGTTCGCCGCTATCGGCCACGACCCAGGCATCACCCGAGTCGCGCGGCCCGAACGGCCGCCGCGGCTCACCGGGGACGGGGGGCTCGATGCTCACCCGTCCAGATTCTCACACCCGGACGGCAGTTCGGCGCCCCGAGGGCGACTCAGCGCGTGCGCTTCTCGCGCACCCGCATGTTGATCTGGATCGGGGTGCCCTCGAAGCCGAAGATCTCGCGCAGGCGACGCGCGATGAAGCGACGGTAGCCCGGGTCGAGGAATCCGGTCGTGAACAGCACGAATGTCGGCGGGCGGGACGCTGCCTGCGTCCCGAACAGGATGCGCGGCTGCTTGCCACCCCGAAGCGGGTGCGGGTGCTCGGCCACGAGTTCCGACAGGAAAGCGTTGAACTTTCCGGTCGGAATCCGCTGATCCCACGACTCGAGCGACGTCTCGAGCGCCGGCACGAGCTTGTCGAGGTGACGCCCGGTCTTCGCCGAGATGTTCACGCGGGGCGCCCACGCGACGTGCGCAAGGTCCTGTTCGATCTCGCGCTCGAGGTAGCGGCGACGATCGTCGTCGACGAGCTTGTCGGTCGACAGTAGGTCCCACTTGTTGAACGCGAGCACGAGCGAGCGGCCGGACTCCAGCACCATGTCGATGATGCGGACGTCCTGCTCGCTGAGCGACTCGCTCACATCGAGCACGACGACGGCGACCTCGGCCTTTTCCAGCGCGGTCGCGGTACGCAGCGACGCGTAGAAGTCGGCACCCTGCTGCAGATGGACACGACGACGGATGCCGGCGGTGTCGACCAGGCGCCACAGCTTGCCGCCGAGCTCGACGATCTCGTCGACCGGGTCGCGGGTCGTGCCGGCGAGTTCGTTCACGACGACGCGCTCTTCGCCCGCGGCCTTGTTGAGCAGGGAGGACTTGCCGACGTTCGGGCGACCGAGGATCGCGACGCGACGCGGCCCACCGATCTCGTGCGAGGCGACGGCCGAGATCTCGGGCAGCTTCTCCATGAGCTGGTCGAGCAGGTCGGCCACGCCGCGACCGTGGATGGCCGAGACGGGGTGCGGCTCGCCGAGACCCAGGCTCCAGAGTGCGGCGGCCTCGGGTTCGTGGCGGGCGTCGTCGATCTTGTTCGCGACGAGGAAGACGGGCTTGCCGCTCTTGCGAAGCAGCTTCACGACCTGCTCGTCGGTCGCGGTCGGGCCGACCATGGCGTCCACGACGAACAGAACGACATCCGACAGGTCGATCGCGACCTCGGCCTGGGCGGCAACGGATGCATCGATACCCCGAGCATCCGGTTCCCAGCCACCGGTGTCGACCAGCGAGAAGCGCCGATCCATCCACTCGGCCTTGTACGTGACCCGGTCGCGCGTGACACCGGGGGTGTCCTCGACAACCGCCTCACGGCGGCCCAAGATGCGGTTCACGAGCGCGGACTTGCCGACGTTCGGGCGTCCGACGATCGCGACGACGGGCAGCGCCGGCAGGTACTCGATGCCGTCGAGACCGCGCTCGACTCCGGCGAGCAGGTGCGCGTCGTCTTCGTCGAGATCGTAGTCGGCCAGGGATGCGCGAAGAGTCGCCGCTCTCTGTTCAACCAACTCGGGGTCGAGCTCCGACAATTTCTCGGCGATCTGGTCGGGGCGGCCTTCGTACTCGTCGTCAGCGCTCATGGGGTCAATCCTCGTGTTCTGTCGACGATGTCGAGGACGGCGTCGACGGTCTGTTCGAGATCGAGGTCGGTCGAATCGACCACCTCGACCCCCGGGGCGGCGGTCAGAAAGTCGACCACCCCACTGTCGGAGGCGTCGCGGCGGTGCAGGGCGTCGGCGACGACCGCTGCTTCCACGCCGGTCAGCTCGGCGCTGCGCCGGGCGGCGCGCACCTCGGGGGCTGCTGTGAGCAGCAGCCGTACGGCCGCGTCGGGCGCGACGATGGTCGTGATGTCCCGGCCTTCGACGACGATGCCCGCGGGGGCATCGGCGATGATCGAGCGGAAGAGGTTGGTGACGGCCTGACGAATCGCCGGCACGCGCGCGACGCCGCTGACGGCGTCCGATACGCGCGGTTCACGGATCGCAGCGGCGACATCCACCGAGCCGACGCGCACCCAGGTGTCGTCGGGGTTCGTCGAAATGGCGAAGTCGAAGTCGCCGGTGGCGTCGAGCACGGCGCTCGCGTCGCTCGTGTCGGCACCGCGTTCGAGCACATGCCAGGCGAGGGCACGGTATGCGGCGCCCGTGTCGAGGTATCCGTAGCCGAGGCGCGACGCGACGCGCTTCGCCACGCTCGACTTGCCGCTACCCGCGGGCCCGTCGATCGCGATCACGTTGTCGGCGGTTGCCAGCGGCACCACCGGGGTCGGTTCACTCATTGCCCGTGCCCGCCATCCGCCAGCCTCGCTCTTCCAACCCTGCCGTCGCCTGCGCGACGATCGCGGGCTCCACACTGATCTCGGCCAGGCCGAATGGGGCTCCGGGCGAGTGTTCGAGCCGCAGGTCTTCGACGTTCACGCCGAGTGCACCGAGATCGCTGAACAGGCGCGCCAACTGGCCCGGGGTGTCGTCGACCATGACGACGAGGTGCTCGAAGCGCCGGTTCTGCCCATGCTTGCCCGGCAGACGCTCGACACCCTCGTTGCCGCGCTGGATAGTGTCGGCGATCGTGCGTCGAGAGCCGGCGGCATCTGGATCCCGCAGCGCATCCGCGACGCGACCGAGGTCGGCGGCGAGCTGGTCGAGCACCTCGACGACCGGTTCGGAGTTTGCGCCGAGGATCTGGGTCCACAGCTCGGGAGCGGATGCGGCGATGCGCGTCGTGTCGCGAACGCCCTGGGCCGCGAGCCCGAGCGAATGCTCCGGCGCCTCGCGCAGCCGTGCAGCAAGAAGGCTCGAGACGAGCTGGGGCACGTGCGAGACGACTGCGACGGAGCGGTCATGCTCTTCGGGGGTCATCTCGATCGGCATCGCGCCGAGGTCGAGGGCGAGGCCTTCGACGATCGCCAAGTCGGCCGGCAGCGTCTCTTCGTCGCGGCAGACCACCCACGGGCGACCGATGAACAGGTCGGAGCGGGCCGAGATCGCTCCGCCGCGCTCGCGACCGGCGAGCGGGTGCGACCCGATATAACGCGTAAGGTCCACGCCGCGCTCGCGCAGCTCGTGCAGCGGGGCGAGCTTGACGCTCGCGACATCCGTCACGACAGCGTCCGGAAAGCGCGCCAATTCGGATGCGACGACATCGGCCGTCACATCCGGCGGCACGGCAACGACAACCAGGCGCGGCTCGTCGTCGGGGCGACTCAGGCGTCCGGCGCCGTAATCCACGGCCAGGCGCACCTGCGCGCGCGAGGTGTCATCAAGCACGACGTCGACGCCGAGTGCCGTCAGGGCGTGCCCCACGCTCGCGCCGAGCAGTCCCGCGCCGACCACGCGGACGGTGCCGCTGGTGCGCGCGGCAACACGTGGCGTGGTCGTGTCGGTCACTGAAATCTCCTACGGTGTGTCGCCTGCGGCTCGTCGTCGCTCGCGAGGGCGGCATCGCGGCGCGCGAGGGTGAGCAGCGCGCCGCGTTCCACCTTAGTCAACTCCCGTGCCTGCCCCGCCGGGAGAGTTCCCAGGTGCAGCGGACCGAACTGTCGGCGGACGAGTTCACGGACCGGATGCCCCACCTCGGCCATCATCCGGCGGACGATCCGATTGCGCCCCGAGTGCAGGGTCAGTTCGACCAGGCTCGTGCCGCCCGAGGCGTCCAAGAGCCGTGCCTTGTCGGCCGCGATGGGTCCGTCCTCGAGCTCGATGCCGCGGGTCAGCTGCGAGATCGTCTGGGCGCTGACCCGGCCCGACACCTTCGCGATGTAGACCTTCGTCACGCCGTAGGAGGGGTGCGCGAGCACATGGGCGAGCTGCCCGTCGTTGGTGAGGATGAGCAAGCCGCTCGTTTCGGCGTCGAGGCGACCGACGTTGTAGAGGCGCTCGGGCCATTCCTCGGTGTACTGGGTCAGGTCGGGGCGGCCGCGCTCATCCCGCATCGTGCTGAAAACGCCTGTCGGCTTGTTGAGCATGACGTAGCGCATGCCCGACTCGACCTGAACGGCGACGCCGTCGACATCGACCAGGTCCGACTCCGGATGAATCCGCGCACCCATCTCGGTCACCACGACGCCGTTCACCCGCACGCGCCCGTCGGCGATCAGCTCTTCGCTGACGCGGCGCGAGGCGACCCCCGCCTGGGCGAGGACCTTCTGCAGCCGCACACCGTCGGCCGAGGCATCCGTCGTCGGGAGATCTTTTTCGCTCATGCTGCTTACCGTCCCAGTGCTTCGTCGAGGCTGTCGTCGTCCGAGACATCGGGCAACAGCGGCGAGATCGGCGGTAGCTCGTCGAGCGAGTTGATGCCGAGGTTCACCAGTAGCGCGTCGGTCGTCCCGTAGTGGATCGCCCCGGTCTCGGGATCCGCGAATTCTTCCGTGATGAGGCCACGACCCAGCAGTGTTCGCACGACCGAGTCGACGTTGACGGCGCGAATCGCCGCGACCTGGCCGCGCGTGACCGGCTGCTTGTACGCGATCACGGCGAGGGTCTCGAGCGCCGCCTGCGACAACCGCGACGGCGCCTGCGTGTTGACGAACTCACTCACCAGGTCGTCGTGCTCTGCACGAACGTACAGGCGCCACCCCCCGCCGACCTCGCGCAGCTCGAACCCGCGACGCGGCCCGCCGGCCAGTCCGTCGTAGTCCGCGACCAGCGCCTCGATCGCCTGACGAACGGCGGCGACGGGTGCCGACACGGCTGTCGCGAGGGCGACGAGACTCTGCGGCTCTTCGACGACGAGCAGGATCGCCTCGAGACGGCGGGCGACGTCGGCGGTTGCTGAGCCTGTCGAAGCATCAGTGGTCATAATCGGCCCCCAGGCTCGCAAGTTGTTCGTCGGACCAGTTCTCGGCCGACCATCGGAGGGTGAGTTCGCCGAGCGGTTCGACCTGTTCGAACGACAGCGCCGCGTGGCGGTACAGCTCGAGGATCGACAGGAATCGCGCCACCACGATGCCGGGTTGCGTGACCCCGGCGACCAGCTCGCGGAAGCTCACCGACTCGGCCCGACGCAGCAACGACACGACAACCGCCGCCTGTTCGCGGATGCTGACAAGTGGCGCGTGCAGGTGCTCGAGTCCGACGTGCGGTATCTCGCGCGGGCTGAAGGCCAGCAGCGCGAGGGCGGCGAAGTCCTCGACCGATATCGTCCAGACCAACTCCGGCACGGCCGCGCGGTGCTTCTCGTCAAGTCGCACGGCACGAGCGTGCCGCGTGTCTTCGCTCTGCAGTCGCGTGGCGAACCATCCGGACACCTCTTTGAATGCGCGGTACTGCAGCAGGCGCGCGAACAGCAGGTCTCTCGCCTCAAGCAGCGCAACGGATTCGGAATCGACGAGCTCACCCTGCGGCAGGAGCCCGGCGACCTTCATGTCGAGCAGGGTCGCTGCCACGACAAGGAACTCGCTCGCGCGCTCGAGTTCTTCGTCCGGGTCGAGCGCGCGCAGATACGAGATGAACTCGTCCGTCACCTTGCTGAGCGCGATCTCGGTGATGTCGAGTTCGTGCTTCGAGATCAGAGAGAGCAGTAGATCGAACGGGCCGTCGAAGCCCGTGACCGAGACGCGGAACCGGCCGTCGCCGTCCCCGTCTTCGACCGCCTGTGCGGCCTCAGGCGACGTCGCCACGCGCGACCAGTTCCCGCGCCAGGCGCAGGTAGGCCTGGGCGGCGGCGTGTTCGGGGGCGAATTCGATGATCGGCAGTCCCGAGACGGATGCATCCGGGAACTTCACCGTGCGGCCGATGACGGTCTCGAGCACATCGTCACCGAAGGCCTCGACAACGCGCTCGAGCACCTCACGGGCGTGGAGCGTGCGCGCGTCGTACATGGTCGCGAGAACCCCGTCGAGTTCGATCGCGGGGTTGAGGCGATCGCGCACCTTCTCGATCGTCTCGATCAGCAGGGCGACGCCGCGCATCGCGAAGAATTCGCACTCCATGGGGATCAGCACCCCGTGGCTGGCCGTCAGGGCGTTGACCGTGAGCAGCCCCAGCGAGGGCTGGCAGTCGATCAGGATGACGTCGTACTCGCGCGAGATGTGGCGCAGCACGCGCGCCAGGATCGTCTCGCGCGCGACCTCGTTGACCAGGTGCACCTCGGCGGCGGACAGGTCGATGTTGGCCGGCAGCACGTCGAGGCCCTCGGTGCGCGAGGGGACGATGATCTCGCGCGGATCGCGCTTCGTGTCGAGCAGCAGGTCGTAAACGGTCGGCACGTCGTGAGTCGCGATGCCGAGGCCGGCCGACAGCGCACCCTGCGGGTCGAAGTCGACTACGAGCACGCGGCGGCCGTAGTGCGCGAGCGATGCGGCCAGGTTGATGGTCGTGGTCGTCTTGCCGACCCCGCCCTTCTGGTTGCAGAGCGAGATGATGCGCGCCGGACCGTGCGAATCGAGCTTCGGAGGTGTGGGAAAGCCGTGGTACGGACGACCGGTGGGGCCGAGGGGTGCCTCGTCCGTCGAGGAGGCCTTCTTCGTGCCCCGCGCGCTGCCCGCCACCGATACTCCCTGCGTCACCTTGTCAACGGCACCTGAACGCCATCTCGTGGACCGATTCTAGTCACCCGCGCACCCTCGACCCCGGCGGCGCGCGCGGGCGCCGGCGTGTGTCCGACGCGTTAGCGTGCCCGCGGGTGCGATGTCGCGTACACATCGCGCAGGGCATCAACGGTCACGTGCGTGTAGATCTGCGTTGTCGCAACCGACGCATGCCCGAGAAGCTCCTGTACGACACGCACGTCGGCGCCGCCCTGCAGCAGGTGCGTAGCGAACGAGTGGCGGAGCGTATGCGGCGAGACATGGGCCGAGATCCCCGCTTTTTCGGCGGCGGCACGGATGACGAGCCAGGCGCTCTGCCGAGACAGCGGCGCCCCGCGGGCACCGAGGAACAGCCGAGGCGTCGGGCGACCCCGAAGCGACAGCTCGGGGCGCACCCGGGTCAGATAGGCATCGACCGCCTTACGGGCGAACGACCCGACCGGCACGATGCGTTCCTTGTCACCCTTGCCGCGCAGACGCACGATGTCGCCGGCGCCTTCTCCGCCCACACCGCCCCCGCCCACGAGGTCGTCCACGTCGAGCGTGACCACCTCCGACACGCGGGCGCCCGTGGCGTACATCAGCTCGAGCAGAGCCCGATCGCGGAGGCCAATGGGGTCCTCCCCCGACGGGGCCGCGAGCAACTGCTCGACCTGGTCGATCGTCAACGCCTGGGGCAGGCGCCGGGCGGCCTTCGGCGGGCGAAGCCGGGCCGACACATCCTCGTCCTCGATCCCCTCGCGGGCGAGATGCCGATGCAGCCCCCGCACCGAGGACTGCAGGCGCGCCAGGCTCGACGCGGCGGGAGGCGGGGATGCCGCGGCTCGATCGGCGACGTAGCGCCCCACGACATCCGGGGTGACGTCCGTCGTGTCGAGAAAGCCCTGGTCTGTCAGCCAGGCGACATAGTCGCCGAGGTCGCGTCGATACGCCGCGACCGTGTGCTCAGACAACCCGCGCTCGATCGAGACGTGGCGCAGGTACGCCGTCACGGCTCGATCAATGCGCACCGGGGTTCGGCTCCGTCCCGGACCCGGCTCAGCCCGCCGCGCGGCGGCGGTTCTCGGTCGCCGCTCGGCGGCGGTGTTCGGCGGCCGCGAGCACCGCGACGATCAGGATCGCGTTCTGCATCCGGCCCTCGAGCACGGCCGTCACGACATCGTCGAGCGGGACCCATTCGAGGCGGATGTCGGCCTCTTCGGCCTCGCGTGCGTACGTCTCGGGCGCGGGAGAGATGCCCTCGGCCAAAAAGATATGCACGACCTCGTCGCTGCCCCCGGGCGAGGTCTTGATGCTGACGAGTTCGCTCCACCGACTCGCCGTCAGGTCGGCCTCTTCGGCGAGCTCACGCCGTGCGGTGTCTGCGGGCGGCTCCCCCGCGATGTCGAGGAGCCCTGCCGGAATCTCCCAGTCGCGCGAGCGGATCGGATGGCGATATTGCTGCAGCAGCAGGATGCGTCCGTCGTCATCGATCGCGGCGATCGCGACAGCTCCCGTGTGGTCGACGTAGTCGCGCGACGTGGACTCGCCGTTGTAGTCGAAGGTGTCGCTGCGTACATCCCAGACGCGGCCGGGATAGACGACCTCGCTACGCGTGATGTGGATTTCGGCCGGCTCGTCGCGCAGCGCGCTGAAATCAGTCATTTTCCACCGGATCCACGTCGAAGAGTTCGCTCGCGCGGTGACGCTCGAGCGCGGCGCCGACGAGTCCGCGGAAGAGCGGATGCGGTGCGGTCGGGCGCGACCGCAGTTCGGGGTGCGCCTGCGTGGCGATGTAGAACGGGTGCACGTCGCGCGGAAGCTCGACGTACTCGACCAGTGCCCGGTCGGGTGACAGGCCCGAGAACACCAGGCCCGCCTCCGTCAGCCGATCACGGTAGGCGTTGTTGACCTCGTAGCGGTGGCGGTGACGCTCCGAAATCTGCTTCGCGCCATACAGCTCGGCGGCAAGCGAGCCGTCGCGCAGGTCCGCGGCGTACAGGCCGAGGCGCATCGTGCCACCGAGGTCTCCCCCGGCGATGATCTCGACCTGCTCCGCCATCGTCGCGATGACGGGGTACTCGGTATCGGGGTCGAACTCGCTCGATGAGGCACCCTCGAGCCCGGCGAGGTTTCGCGCGTACTCGATGACCATGCACTGCAGCCCGAGACACAGCCCGAGCGTGGGGATGCCCTGCTCGCGCGCGAACTTCAGCGCGCCGAGCTTCCCTTCGATGCCGCGGATGCCGAAGCCACCGGGCACGCAGATGCCATCGACATCCGCCAAAGCGCGAGCCGCGCCATCCCGTGTCTCGCACAGATCCGACGGGATCCAGCGAATGTTGACGTGCGTCTCTTGCGCAAAACCACCGGCCTTGAGTGCCTCCGTGACCGAGAGGTAGGCGTCGGGTAGGTCGATGTACTTGCCGACCAGGCCGATCGTGACCTCGTGCTTGGGGTTGTGTACGGCGGCGAGCACCCGCTCCCACCGCGACCAGTCGACATCCTTCGCGTCATCGAGCCCGAGTGCGTTGACGATGTAGGCATCGAGGCCCTGGTCGTGCAGCATCGTCGGGATGTCGTAGATGCTCGGCACGTCGACGGCATTGACCACGGCGTCCTCGTCGACGTCGCACATCAGCGCGATCTTGCGCTTGTTCGACTCGGTGACGGGACGATCGCTGCGCAGCACGAGCGCGTCAGGCTGGATACCGATCGAGCGGAGGGCCGCGACCGAGTGCTGCGTGGGCTTGGTCTTCTGCTCGCCCGAGGCACCCATGAAGGGCACGAGCGAGACGTGCACGAAGAACACGTTCCGGCGCCCGAGCTCGTGGCGAATCTGACGCGCCGACTCGATGAACGGCTGCGACTCGATGTCGCCGACCGTTCCACCGACCTCGGTGATGATGACGTCCGGCTGGGGATCCTGCGTGGCCTGCAGACGCATCCGGCGCTTGATCTCGTCGGTGATATGCGGGATGACCTGCACGGTGTCGCCGAGGTACTCGCCGCGACGCTCGCGCGCGATGACCTGCGAATAGATCTGGCCGGTCGTGACGTTGGCGGCCTGGCTCAGCTCAACGTCCAGGAAGCGCTCGTAGTGACCGATGTCGAGGTCGGTCTCGGCGCCATCATCGGTGACGAAAACCTCGCCGTGCTGGAACGGGTTCATCGTTCCCGGATCCACGTTCAGATAGGGATCCAGCTTCTGCATCACGACCCGCAGACCCCGCGCCGTCAGCAGATTGCCGAGGCTCGCGGCGGTGAGGCCCTTACCCAATGAAGAAACGACACCACCGGTCACGAAGATGTGCCTCGTGATGTGTTTGGTGATGTCGTTCGATGTTCCCGATGCAGTTTCCGCCACGGGCTTTAATCCTATCAGTCGCGGGAGCCCGCGAGCCCGAGCAGCTCGCGCGCGTGCTCGAGCGCCGCGGCCGAGTCGGGAAGCCCCGACAACAGCCGCGCCATCTCGGCGGCGCGCTCGGGCCCTTCGAGCCTGCGGACACTCGAGGCGGTCACCGATCCGTCGTTCTCTTTCACGACGGTCAGGTGGTTGGTGGCGAACGCGGCCACCTGCGCGAGGTGCGTGACGACGATGACCTGGGATGCCTCGGCCAGGCGTGCCAGGCGACGCCCGACCTCGATCGCGGCGGCTCCGCCGATGCCCGCGTCGATCTCGTCGAAGACGAAGGTCGGGACGGGATCGGTCTCGGAGATGACGACTTCGATCGCCAGCATGACGCGGCTCAGTTCGCCGCCCGAGGCGCCCTTGGCGACCGCGCGGGGTTCGGCTCCGGGATGCGGGGCGAGCAGCAGGGCAACCTCGTCGCGGCCGTCCGCACTCGGGGTTCCCGCCGACACCGTGACCTGCAGGCGCGCGTCGGGCATCGCGAGCGCGCTGAGTTCGGCGGTGACGGAATCGCCGAGGGTCACGGCGGCTTCGGTTCGACGCTCGGTGAGGGTCGCTGCGGCGTCATCGAGTTCTCGTGCCGCGGTGTCCTTCTCGGCGGCGAGTTCTTCGATGCGGGCGTCGTCGCCCTCGAGCTCTGCCAGACGTGCGGCACCGGTTTCGGCAAGCGCCAGAACCTCGTCCAGCGTCGTCCCGTGGTGGCGAACGAGGGCGCCGAGCGCCGCGCGTCGCGTCTCGACGGCGTCGAGTTCGAGGGGCCCGGATTCATCGAGGTCCGCGAGGTAACCCGAGAGGTCCGTCGCGATCTCGGCGGCACGGAATCCGAGCTCGGCGACCTGCTGCGAGAACGTCTCGAGCGCGGGATCCTGGGCGCTGGCGCGTTCGAGCAGGCGGCGCGCCTCGCCGAGCAGGGTCGAAACGTCCACGGCGTCCGCCTCGGAAGACAGCGCCTCGCGGGCGCCCGCCGCCGCCGCGCGCAGCTCTTCGACGTTGGCGAGGCGTTCCGCGCGCTGAGCGAGCTCGACATCCTCACCCGGCTGCGGTGCGACATCCTCGATCTCGGCGAGGGCCGCCCGCAGCGTCTCGGCCTCGGCCGTGCGCGCGTCGCGCTGGGTCGTCAGGGACGTGTGTTCGGCGTCGAGTTCTCGCCAGCGATTCCACGCCGTGCGGTAGGCGGCGAGCGCGTCACGAACGCCCGCTCCCCCGAATCGGTCAAGGGCATCGCGCTGCGCTGCCGCCGAACGCAGGCGCAGCTGGTCGGATTGCCCGTGGACGACAACGAGATCATCGGCGAGGTCGGCGAGTACCCCGGCCGGCGCCGCGCGTCCGCCGACGCTCGCGCGGCTACGCCCCTCGGCCGTGACCGTGCGGCTCACGTACAGTTCGGCGCGGTCGGCCCCGAGCGGCTCGAGGTCTCCCCCGGCTTCGCGCACGCGGTCGGCGACGGATCCCTCGGCCGGAACGTTCCAGATTCCGGCGACCTCGGCTTGGCCGCCCGAACGGACGACCCCCGAGTCGGCGCGCTGGCCGAGCAGCAGGCCGAGGCCCGTGACGACCATCGTCTTACCGGCACCCGTCTCACCGGTGATGGCCGTGAAGCCCGGGCCGAGCGGCAGGGTCGCTTCGGCGATCACCCCGAGTCCGGCCAGGCGTACTTCCTCGATCACGCGCCCGCCCCGGGGTGGGTCGCAGGGTCGGCGTCGGATTCGGTCGGTTCGTGCATCGCCCAGGTCTCGGGCTCGGCCGATATGGGCCCGCGCCATCCTTCGACCGGCAAACGGAACTTGCGGACGAGCCGGTCGGTGAACGCCGCGGGATGCAGGCGCGCGAGACGGACGGGCTCGGGCGAGCGGCGCACCATGACGCGGGCACCGGGCGGCAGGTCGTGCGAGCGGCGGCCGTCGCACCACAGGATGCCCGTGCCATTGGTGCGCTCGAGCACCTCGATCGCGATCGTGGCCTCGGGGCCCACGACGAGCGGCTTGGCGAACAGGGCATGTGCGGACAGCGGCACGACCGCCATCGCCTCGACGGTCGGCCAGATCACGGGTCCGCCGGCCGAGAAGTTATAGGCGGTGGAACCGGTGGGGGTCGAGACGACCATGCCGTCGCAACCGAAGCTCGAGAGCGGCCGACCGTCCACCTCGAGTACGACCTCGAGCATCCGTTCGCGGCTGGCCTTCTCGACCGTCGCCTCGTTGAGGGCCCACGTTTCGTAGATCAGCGAGTCATCGGAATCCTGCACGCGCACCGCGAGCGCCAGGCGCTCCTCGACCCGGTAGTCGCCGAGGATGGCGCGGTGCACAGCCTCGTCCAGTTCATCGCGCTCGATCTCGGCGAGAAACCCGACGTGCCCCATGTTGATGCCGAGCACCGGGGCCGTGCCGCCGCGCACGAGTTCTGCGGCGCGCAGGATCGTGCCGTCGCCACCGAGCACGATCGCGAGCTCGATCTCGTCGACGGGAACGTCGATGCCGAGCGTGCCGGTGTTGTCGAACTCTTCGATCGCGGCACCCAACTGGGCTCGATCATCCGCGGAGAATACGGCGCGAGCGCCCGCTGCGACCAGGGCGGCGGTCACGCGGCGCGCAGCGGCGACCGTATCGTCACGCAGCGCATGCGCGACGACCAGGATGTTTCGCGTGCTCGTCATGCCGCTCCCGCCGGTTGGTTCGCCTCACCCATTCTGTCGGATGGCTCCCGTTCGCCGGGCCGCCCGCGCGCTGGGGAGGAGATCTCGGCTTCGGAGGACGGATGTCGAGGCATGCATCCTCCGAAGCCGGGATCTCCTCCGGCTGCGAGACTGGAGAGATGAAGGCTGCGCTGGTGCTCGCGACGCAGGTGCTCGAAGACCACCCCGCCTACTCGGACCCCGAGATCGACCTCATTCTCTTCGTCGAGAACGCGCGGAGCTTCGAGCGTCGCCCGTACCACGCGCACAAGATCGTGCTGCTGCTGGCTTCCCTGCGCCATGCGGCCGCTCGCCTCGAAGAGCGCGGCATCGCCGTCGCGTACCGCCGGATGGACGCGGACGAAACGGGCGCGAACCAGCCCAGGGAGTCGTTCGGTGACGCGGTGGGGGCGCTCGTCCGCGAGCACAACATCACCCACCTCGCCTGGATGGCGCACACCGACCCGCGCGTTCAGGGCTCGATCGAGAAGATCGCTGCCGGACACAGGCCGCAGACGCGCACCTACCCCGACGAGCTCTTCCTCACCCCCGAGGCGCTGGTCGACGAGTGGTTCGCGACACACCCGACGGCCCGGATGGAGGACTTCTACCGCTGGCAACGTCGGCGCACGGGCATCCTGATGGAGGGCGGCGCACCCGAGGGACGCCGGTGGAACTTCGACGCCGAGAACAGGCATCCGCTCCCCCGCGACAAGAAAACGAAGGCCCACACCCTCGACATCCCGACGGTGCCGATACCCGAGCCCGATGAGATCACCCGCTCGGCCATCGCGGACACGCAGCGGTTCTTCGGCGATCATCCGGGCGACCCGCGGACCTTCTGGCTCCCCGTCACCCCCGCGGGGGCACGCGCATGGGTCGATGACTTCGTCACCCGTCGCCTGTCCGATTTCGGACGCTACGAAGACGCGATGGACGCCGACGAGCCGTTCCTTTTCCACTCCGTGCTCAGCCCCCTGATCAACATCGGGCTGCTCACGCCTCAGGAAGCCGTTGACCGGGTTGAGCGGTCCGATGCCCCCCTCGAATCGCGCGAGGGTTTCATCCGCCAGGTGATCGGATGGCGGGAGTACATGCGCGGCGCTTTCCGCGCGCAGCCCGCGCTCGAGAACGCCGATTACTTCCACTTCACGCGCACCCTCGAGGCATGGTGGTACACCGCGGAAGGGATCCCCGACGACATCCCCACGCCGGTCCGCACCGTCCTCGAACGCGTCCATCGCTACGGCTACGCGCACCACATCGAGCGCCTGATGGTGCTCGGCAACTGGTTCCTGCTGCAGGGCTACCACCCACGCGAGGCCTACGAGTGGTTCTCGGCGATGTTCGTGGACGCGTACGACTGGGTCATGGTGCCGAACGTGCAGGGCATGAGTCAGTTCGCAGACGGTGGCCGTGTGGCGACCAAGCCCTATATTGCGGGCGGGGCCTACCTGCAACGCATGGGGTCGTGGTGGCCGAGCGCGAAAGCCGCGCAGGCGGATGCCTTCACCGACGCCTACTGGCAGTTTCTCGACCGCAACGAGCCCCAGCTCTCGGACAACCACAGGCTCGCCATCCCCCTGGCGCAGATGCGCAAGCGCCGCGAGAACTAACCGTCAGCGCTGGGTGAGCTCGTTCACCAGGGCGAGCCACGCGGTCGGGTTCGCAGCATCCGCGTCCGCGCCCTCATCGGCAACGTCGCGCACCCGGAACCACGCCACGAACTCGTGGTTGCCGTGCGTCCCGGGCAGCGGCGAGGCAATCACGCCATGTGTACCGAGGCCCGCGTCCCACGCCGCCCACAGCACGCCCGCAACAGCATCCGCACGCGAAGCCGGATCTGTCACCAACCCACCGCGGACGGATGTGCGGCCCACCTCGAACTGCGGCTTGATCAGCAACACGGCATCGCCAGCGGCGTCCATCGTTGCGCGGACGGCCGGAAGGACCAGCCCCAGCGAGATGAAGGACAGGTCGCCGGTCACAAGCGAGGGCGCGAGCTCTGTACCGCTCGCGGCGGCGAGGGACTCGGGCGTCATGTCGCGAACGTTGAAGCCCTCGACCGAGATGACCCCCGCGTCATCCTTGATTCGGTCCGACATCTGGCCATGCCCGACATCAACGGCGATCACCGGGTCGGCGCCGCGCTCGCGCAGCACTTGCGTAAAGCCGCCGGTCGAAGCGCCCATGTCGAGCGCCACCCGCCCCGCGACCTCGACCGGGAACGCGTCGAGCGCCGCCACGAGCTTGTGCGCGGCGCGGCTGACGTAGTGGTCGAACGCGGCGACCTCGATCAGCGACGACTCCTCGACCTTCGCCGAGGACTTCACGACGGGGCGGCCATCGACCGTCACGAGGCCCTCGGCGATCAGCCCCGCTGCGTGCGTGCGGGAACGCGCGAGTCCGCGGGCGGCCAGGGCCGCGTCCAGACGCTCACTCATCGGTCGCCGGATGCCGAAGCGCGCGGATCGGCAAGACCGCCCACGCCCTCGAGCTCACGCGAGAGTTCGTCGTACAACGCGTCGAACGCGGCGGCACGGGTCGCGAGGGGCTGCTCCTCGACCACTCGCAGGCGCGACACGAGGCTGTCGTCGAAAGATGCCTCGGGCGTGTTGCTCATCGTCCCAGGATACGACGGGGCTGACGGATGCCTCGGCGCCCCGCCTCACACGAGCCGCGGATCAACGCCCAGCGCGAAACGGGTCGTCGTAGAGCCGCTCGGGCACGCGCAGTCCGTAGATCGCACGACCCGAGTCCCAGATCGCACGGGCAGCGGCGCGAAGCAGGTCGATCTGTCGCGACCCCTCGGCCACGATCTCGACGTCGTTGCCGGCGACACGCACGGTGGCGTCACCGATCGTGACCGCGCCATCCTTCGCGCGTGCTTTAGCCGCCGGATACGGCTGCGACAGCTCACGCAGGTCGCCGAGGATGAAGTCCGGACGCGAACCGGCGGGCGCGGCAAGAACGTGCTTCGGCCGGTCGATGCCCGTCAGCACCAGGGCCGACGCGATACCGGCACGCTGGGCACCGAGGATGTCGGTGTCGAGTCGGTCGCCGATGAAGAGCGGATGCTTCGACCCGAACCGCGCGATCGCCTCGACGAAGATCGGTGTCTCGGGTTTGCCCGCGACCGTCGCGAGACGCCCGACCGCGGTGTGCACGGCGGACACGAGCGTGCCGTTCCCCGGCGCGATGCCACGAGCCTGGGGGATCGTCCAGTCCGTGTTGGTGGCGATCCACGGGATACCGCCCTCGTCCTCGGGCAGAGCCAGCGCGTACGCCGCCTCGGCCAGATCCCGCCACGCCACATCGGGCGCGAAACCTTGAACGACGGCGGCGGGCGCGTCCTCGGCGCTGCGGGTGACGACGTATCCGGCCTTCTCGACCTCGACGGTCAGGCCCTCTCCGCCGACGACCAGCACACACGAACCCGCGGGAAGCATGTCCCGCAAGAGACGCATTGCGGCCTGTGGGCTCGTGATGACGTCTTCGGGTTGAACGGCCAGCCCGAGTTCTCGCAGCTGCCCCGCAACCGTGGCGTCCGTACGCGAGGCGTTGTTGGTGATGTAGCCCAGGCGGCGCGTCTGACCCGCAGCGTTCAGCGCCTCGACAGCGTGCGGAATCGCCTGATGCCCGGCGTATACAACGCCGTCGAGATCGGCCAGGACCGCGTCGACCCCGTCGAGCGGTGTCGGGCTCGTCCTTCCGAGGAAAGCCATCAGTCGGATGCCTCGGTCTTGTCGCTCTTCACGCCCTCATCGGGCTCGGGGGTCGATTCGCCGTTGTCTTCGACATCCGCAACGTCTTCGAGATCAGCGTCTTCATCGAGATCGGCGTTTTCATCGACATCAGCGTCATCATCGAGATCGATGTCGAGCTCTTCGACCTCGTCGATCTCGAGCACGTCGTCCGAACCGTCACCATCGAGCGCCGCCTCGGCGACTTCGGCAAGCTGGGCCCATCGAGCGGCCTCGTCCAGACGTCCGAGCTCTTCGAGCACCGTGGCGCGCGCAGCGAACAGGCCGGGACTCCAGGGGAAGGCCTTGTCGGGATCCAGCTCGGGAATATCGAGCTCGCGCAGGGCGCGCTCGGGGTCGCCAAGATCCAGACGGGCGCCAGACATAGCAACCGCTAGTTCAACCCGCGTCTCGATCGGAAGCGAATCACGCTCGACCGCTCGTCCGACCTCGAGCGCGCGGTCGGGTCGCCCGACGCCACGCTCGCTGTCGACCATCATCGCGATCTGGTCGTCGCTACCCGAAATACGCCGATACGTGCGCAATTCGCGAAGCGCCAGCGCAAAGTCGCCCACGGAGTACGCCGTGATCGCGAGCGATTCCCGGACGACCGCGACGCGGCCCGCCTTGCGGGAAGCCGCGAGGGCGTGCTCGTGCGCAAGTGCCGGGTCTTCGTCAATCAGACGGACGGCCATCGCCAGGTGGCGACCGACCGTATCGGCGTTCTCCTTGCTCAGGGTGCGCAGTTCGTTTCGCGCACTCGGGTGCAGATCACGGGCTGTGACATCGTCGGGCAGGAACGGATCAGGAATGCGCGGCTCGAAGTCACGATCGCGGTCCCGGGGCGGGGCGTCGCTGCGGTTATAAGTGGGACGACCAGAGTTGCCGTCGCGGCGTTCGTAGGGTGGGCGCGAACCTCCGCCATCACGGTTCTCGTACGGTCGACGAGGCCCGTCGCCGTCACGCTTGACGTAGGGCGGACGCGAGGAGTTCCCGTCACGCTTCTCGTATGGACGACGCGGCGCGTCGCCATCACGCTTCACGTACGGCGGACGTGAGCCACCGCTGTCACGGTTTTTGTATGGGCGCCGCGGAGCGTCACCATCACGCTTGACGTAGGGCGGACGCGAGGAGTTGCCATCACGCTTGACGTAGGGCGGACGCGAGGAGTTGCCATCACGCTTCTCGTACGGCGGACGCGATGAATTGCCATCACGCTTCTCGTACGGCGGACGCGAGGAGTTGCCATCACGCTTCTCGTACGGCGGACGCGATGAATTGCCATCACGCTTCTCGTAAGGCTTGCGCGGAGCATCACCGTCGCGCTTCACGTACGGCGGACGCGAACCACCGCTATCCCGGTTCTCATACGGGCGACGGGGCGCATCACCATCACGCTTCACGTAGGGCGGACGCGAGGAATTCCCGTCACGCCTCTCGTACGGCTTGCGCGAAGCGTCACCATCGCGCTTCACATATGGCTTGCGTTGAGCATCGCCCCCACGAGGCGTGCTCGGACGGCGATCAGCGCCACCACCGGTGCGGGGCGAACGTCCGGAGGCGCCGCGCGCTCGATCGGGCCCACCGCGACGCTCATCGTCCTTGCGGTCGTCGTCTGCCATGTTTCCGATCCTTTCGCGAACCGCCCGTCGGCGGAATCGCACTGTTGCAAAACAACTGTGTTAACGAAGAAAGGGCCACCCAGCATTGGGTGGCCCTTTCTTGAAAGAAGTCCGGCGGTGTCCTACTCTCCCACAGGGTCTCCCCTGCAGTACCATCGGCGCTGAGAGGCTTAGCTTCCGGGTTCGGAATGTAACCGGGCGTTTCCCTCTCGCTATGGCCGCCGAAACACTATTGATGTTTCAATCAGCATAACAAAGTCATTGTTATGCGGTTCTCGACCGTACATCGAGAACCACTCAGTGGACGCAAGCACCTAGCAAAAATAGGTGATTATCAAATCATCGGCTTATTAGTACCGGTCAGCTACACGTGTTGCCACGCTTACACACCCGGCCTATCAACCCAGTAGTCTGGCTGGGAGCCTCTCGCCCGAAGGCATGGAAATCTCATCTTGAGGCCGGCTTCCCGCTTAGATGCTTTCAGCGGTTATCCATCCCGAACGTAGCTAATCAGCGGTGCCCTTGGCAGGACAACTGACACACCAGAGGTTCGTCCAACCCGGTCCTCTCGTACTAGGGTCAGATCCTCTCAAATTTCCTACGCGCGCAGCGGATAGGGACCGAACTGTCTCACGACGTTCTAAACCCAGCTCGCGTACCGCTTTAATGGGCGAACAGCCCAACCCTTGGGACCTACTCCAGCCCCAGGATGCGACGAGCCGACATCGAGGTGCCAAACCATGCCGTCGATATGGACTCTTGGGCAAGATCAGCCTGTTATCCCCGAGGTACCTTTTATCCGTTGAGCGACAGCGCTTCCACAAGCCACTGCCGGATCACTAGTCCCGACTTTCGTCCCTGCTCGACTTGTCAGTCTCACAGTCAAGCTCCCTTGTGCACTTACACTCGACACCTGATTACCAACCAGGTTGAGGGAACCTTTGGGCGCCTCCGTTACTTTTTGGGAGGCAACCGCCCCAGTTAAACTACCCATCAGGCACTGTCCCTGAACCGGATTACGGTTCTAAGTTAGATATCCAGAGTGACCAGAGTGGTATTTCAACAATGACTCCACCTGAACTAGCGTCCAAGCTTCAAAGTCTCCCACCTATCCTACACAAGCCACACCGAACACCAATACCAAACTATAGTAAAGGTCACGGGGTCTTTCCGTCCTGCTGCGCGTAACGAGCATCTTTACTCGTAATGCAATTTCGCCGAGTTCGCGGTTGAGACAGTTGGGAAGTCGTTACGCCATTCGTGCAGGTCGGAACTTACCCGACAAGGAATTTCGCTACCTTAGGATGGTTATAGTTACCACCGCCGTTTACTGGGGCTTAAATTCTCAGCTTCGCCTTGCGGCTAACCGGTCCTCTTAACCTTCCAGCACCGGGCAGGCGTCAGTCCGTATACATCGTCTTGCGACTTGGCACGGACCTGTGTTTTTAATAAACAGTCGCTACCCACTAGTCTCTGCGGCCTCCAAACGCTTTCGGAGCAAGTCCTTATACGTCGAAGGCCCCCCTTCTCCCGAAGTTACGGGGGCATTTTGCCGAGTTCCTTAACCACGATTCTCTCGATCTCCTTGGTATTCTCTACCTGACCACCTGAGTCGGTTTGGGGTACGGGCCACTAGAACCTCGCGTCGATGCTTTTCTTGGCAGCATAGGATCACCGGATCTTGCCCTTGCGGGCTCCCCTTCGTGTCTCAGCCTTAATGAGAGACGGATTTGCCTATCTCTCGGCCTACACACTTGGCCTCGGACTACCATCGCCGAGGACCGGCTACCTTCCTGCGTCACACCTGTTAATACGCTAACCGCACCAGAATGGGGTCGTGCGCTAGGCCCAACGCTTCACCCCGAAGGGATCCGTCAGTGGGATTCAGACACTTAGCACTACTGGATTAGTTTGGGCGGTTCTTCGCGGGTACGGGAATATCAACCCGTTGTCCATCGACTACGCCTGTCGGCCTCGCCTTAGGTCCCGACTTACCCAGGGAAGATTAGCTTGACCCTGGAACCCTTGGTCTTTCGGAGGACATGTTTCTCACATGTCTTTCGCTACTCATGCCTGCATTCTCACTCGTGTAGCCTCCACGGCTGGTTCACACCGCCGCTTCGCTGGCCACACGACGCTCTCCTACCCATCAATACGGCTGGACCACGAAGGCCTACCAATAATATCAATGCCACAGCTTCGGTGGCGTGCTTGAGCCCCGTTACATTGTCGGCGCGGAATCACTTGACCAGTGAGCTATTACGCACTCTTTCAAGGGTGGCTGCTTCTAAGCCAACCTCCTGGTTGTCAAGGCAACTCCACATCCTTTCCCACTTAGCACGCGCTTTGGGACCTTAGATGGTGGTCTGGGTTGTTTCCCTCTCGACTATGAAGCTTATCCCCCACAGTCTCACTGCTGCGCTCTCACTTACCGGCATTCGGAGTTTGGCTGACGTCAGTAAGCTTTTGGGCCCCATCGGCCATCCAGTAGCTCTACCTCCGGTAAGAAACACGCAACGCTGCACCTAAATGCATTTCGGAGAGAACCAGCTATCACGAAGTTTGATTGGCCTTTCACCCCTATCCACAGCTCATCCCCTCAGTTTTCAACCTAAGTGGGTTCGGTCCTCCACGAAGTCTTACCTTCGCTTCAACCTGGCCATGGATAGATCACTTCGCTTCGGGTCTAGGACATGCGACTGAATCGCCCTATTCAGACTCGCTTTCGCTACGGCTACCCCACTCGGGTTAACCTCGCCACATATCGCTAACTCGCAGGCTCATTCTTCAAAAGGCACGCTGTCACCCCTACTAAGGAGGCTCCAACGGTTTGTAAGCAAACGGTTTCAGGTACTATTTCACTCCCCTCCCGGGGTACTTTTCACCTTTCCCTCACGGTACTTGTCCGCTATCGGTCATCTGGGAGTATTTAGGCTTACCAGGTGGTCCTGGCGGATTCACACGGGATTTCTCGGGCCCCGTGCTACTTGGGATACTTCTCGCGCTGAGGGCAACATTTCGACTACGGGGTTGGCACCCTCTATGACTGGTCTTTCAATACCATTCGTCTATATTGTCTCATCACGCTTGTTGCTCGGCAGAGCAACATGAAAAGTCCCACTACCCCGAATATGCAACTCCTGCCGGATATCACACATACTCGGTTTAGCCTCTTCCGGTTTCGCTCGCCACTACTAACGGAATCGCGGTTGCTTTCTCTTCCTGTGGGTACTGAGATGTTTCACTTCCCCACGTTCCCTCTACCCGCCCTATATATTCAGGCGGGAGTCACTGGGTCAGCACGCTGCCCAGCGGGGTTTCCCCATTCGGAAATCCTCGGATCAAGGTGTGCTTATCCACTCCCCGAGGCTTATCGCAGATTGCTACGTCCTTCTTCGGCTCCAGATGCCAAGGCATTCACCGTTTGCTCTTAAAGATTTGAAATCACATGAGTTTGAATCAGAATCGGTTCTGAGCTAAAAGCTCAACTCGAAATTGATTAATGATCTATAAGATCATCTTTGTGAGCCGATCAAAAGATCGACTCAAAGATGCTCGCGTCCACTGTGTAGTTCTCAAAGTACGGGCGGTACCTTCCCGCGATGCCATCCTGTGGCAACGAAGAAAGGTCCTGAGGTTCGTCTGCTCCGACCCGTAGGCCGAGCGCATCCGGTCCCTCAGGACCCAACAGCGTGCATGTGCCGCGAGAGCGACCTGAACCTTTCCAGCTGCAAGCAGCGTACTGAGTTCGGGACGTTCCGATACGGCACCTTGTCTAATGTTCCACCCATGAGCTACCAGTCGAGAACGTGTGTCTCGAATCTGGCTCTGGAAGGCCCGAAGGCCTCCAAGTGCTCCTTAGAAAGGAGGTGATCCAGCCGCACCTTCCGGTACGGCTACCTTGTTACGACTTAGTCCTAATTACCAATCCCACCTTCGACGGCTCCCTCCACAAGGGTTGGGCCACCGGCTTCAGGTGTTACCGACTTTCATGACTTGACGGGCGGTGTGTACAAGACCCGGGAACGTATTCACCGCAGCGTTGCTGATCTGCGATTACTAGCGACTCCGACTTCATGAGGTCGAGTTGCAGACCTCAATCCGAACTGGGACCGGCTTTTTGGGATTCGCTCCACCTTACGGTATTGCAGCCCTTTGTACCGGCCATTGTAGCATGCGTGAAGCCCAAGACATAAGGGGCATGATGATTTGACGTCATCCCCACCTTCCTCCGAGTTGACCCCGGCAGTATCCCATGAGTTCCCACCATTACGTGCTGGCAACATAGAACGAGGGTTGCGCTCGTTGCGGGACTTAACCCAACATCTCACGACACGAGCTGACGACAACCATGCACCACCTGTTTACGAGTGTCCAAAGAGTTGACTATTTCTAGCCCGTTCTCGTATATGTCAAGCCTTGGTAAGGTTCTTCGCGTTGCATCGAATTAATCCGCATGCTCCGCCGCTTGTGCGGGTCCCCGTCAATTCCTTTGAGTTTTAGCCTTGCGGCCGTACTCCCCAGGCGGGGAACTTAATGCGTTAGCTGCGTCACGGAATCCGTGGAATGGACCCCACAACTAGTTCCCAACGTTTACGGGGTGGACTACCAGGGTATCTAAGCCTGTTTGCTCCCCACCCTTTCGCTCCTCAGCGTCAGTTACGGCCCAGAGATCTGCCTTCGCCATCGGTGTTCCTCCTGATATCTGCGCATTCCACCGCTACACCAGGAATTCCAATCTCCCCTACCGCACTCTAGTCTGCCCGTACCCACTGCAGGCTGGAGGTTGAGCCTCCAGTTTTCACAGCAGACGCGACAAACCGCCTACGAGCTCTTTACGCCCAATAATTCCGGATAACGCTTGCGCCCTACGTATTACCGCGGCTGCTGGCACGTAGTTAGCCGGCGCTTTTTCTGCAGGTACCGTCACTTTCGCTTCTTCCCTGCTAAAAGAGGTTTACAACCCGAAGGCCGTCGTCCCTCACGCGGCGTTGCTGCATCAGGCTTGCGCCCATTGTGCAATATTCCCCACTGCTGCCTCCCGTAGGAGTCTGGGCCGTGTCTCAGTCCCAGTGTGGCCGGTCACCCTCTCAGGCCGGCTACCCGTCGACGCCTTGGTGAGCCATTACCTCACCAACTAGCTGATAGGCCGCGAGCTCATCCCTGACCGAAGTTCTTTCCAGCTTCTGAAGATGCCTTCGAAGCTCGTATCCGGTATTAGCAGCTGTTTCCAACTGTTATCCCAGAGTCAGGGGCAGATTGCTCACGTGTTACTCACCCGTTCGCCACTGATCCGGAGAGCAAGCTCTCCTTCACCGTTCGACTTGCATGTGTTAAGCACGCCGCCAGCGTTCATCCTGAGCCAGGATCAAACTCTCCGTGAAAGAATTTTGCTGCGACAAGACCGGAATGGGTCGAGCCGAGCGAGTTTGATCTGACGATCGGATGTCATTACTGACATATCCGTTTAATCTCAAAAGAATCTCATCGGTCAGACAAGCTGACCGCGAGGTTTTTTGGCATTTGACAAGTGCACGCTGTTGAGTTCTCAAGGATCGGATGCTCCTGCGCCGTGTCTCTCGACCGTCCCGCAGGGCAACTTCTCTATCTTACATCCTCTGTGCGAGATGTCAAAACGACATTCTCAGCTCTTCGCGACCCGAACTTCATGTTCGTAGGCGCTCCGATCAGAGGAGACCCCATCGTAAACCCGAAGGTTTCCGACACTCAAGAGTGTTGGTTTTGATGGGGGTGTTCTTCGCTTGAGGAGGGGAAGCTTTCGGGGCCTCACCGCGCTCCTTTGGGGCGAACAGGTATTACCTTACGTGGGATTTTGCGGGGCGGGCAAATTGCGGTGCGTCCCGGGCGTGTCGCGCATGTTTCCGGCGTTTTTCCGGCGCCGTCACAGGAGCCAGTGGCGGGGCTACGATCGCGACCATGATCGATCCCGCAGAAACCGACGTCGCCACCGACAGCCCGACGACGTCCGTCCCGCTGCGCTCATGCCTGGCCGTCGGCAAGCTCGCGTGGGACAGCGTTTCCGCAGCATCGCTCGCGGCCGCTCGACTGGCCTCCGCACAGACACAGGTTCCCGATCCCGTCCGAGTTGCCGTGGCGTACTCGAGCGAGCGCCACATCCGCTTCGACGGTGAACCACCCTGCCCCTGGGCGCCATTCTCGGGCTTCTTCCGCACATCCGACGGCTGGGTGCGGACCCACGGCAACTACCCGCACCATGCCCGTGCGCTCCGGGCGGCCTTGGGTCTGGGCGCACACGCAGACGCAGACGCAGACCGGGATGCCGTGGTTCGAGCCCTGGCGTCGATGCCGGCGGGCGTGGCAACGCAGGCGATCACCGCGCGGGGCGGCATCTGCGTCGGCGTGATGCACGAGAACCCGGGCATTGACGCCGTTCTCGCCGAGGAGCCCGTTGTACGGGTCGATCGACTCAGCCCCTCCCCCATTCGCCCGCGCACATGGGGGCCGACGTCGGCGCCGTTGCGAGGCATCCGGGTCCTGGATCTGACGCGCGTGATCGCGGGACCTGTTGCCACCCGCACTCTGGCGCTCCTCGGCGCCGACGTTCTGCGAATCGACCCTCCCCACAACCCGGAGCTGCCGATGCAGCACGCGGACACGGGTCACGGAAAGCGGTCTGCGCTTCTGGATCTTCACCAGCCGAGTCAGCTCGATGTATTCGACCGCCTTCTCGCTGATGCGGACGTGATCGTTCTCGGGTATCGACCCGCCGGTCTGGCGCACCTGGGGCTCGAACCCGCGGCGCTGGCCTCTCGCCATCCCGGAATCATCGTCGCGCGTCTGTCGGCATGGGGTTTTGAGACGTCGTCCGCCGACCGCCGTGGATTCGACAGCATCGTGCAGGCCGCGAGCGGCATCGCCTGGATCGAGTCACGCGAGGACGGCATCCCCGGAGCACTCCCCGCACAGGCGCTCGACCACAGCGCCGGGTACCTGCTCGCCGCCGAGATCATGAGCCTGCTCGAGCGGCAATCGGTCGAGGGTGGATCGTGGCTCGCCGAAACGTCCCTCCGCCGCGTCGCCGCGGAGCTGCTTCGCATGCCTCGGACGGCCGAGCCGAATGCCGCCGAGTCCTTCGAACCCGCCCCGCACCTGCAGACGTTCGATTTCGACGGCGGGATTCTCACGACCGCAGGCCCCGCGATCGCGTACGTGGGCGGGCCGGATGCGTTCGCCCCTCCGCGCACCTGGGGCGGCGACGCCCCGGCCTGGCTCTAGACGTCCGACAGGGGTCGGCGCATCAGCTGCAACACGATCGCCAACACCAGGGTGAGCCCACCCCAGAGGCCCACTGCGGGCGGAAGCACGAGATAAGCGAGGTGTTCGACGCCGAAACCCGAACGCAAAGGACCGAAGAGCATCAGCCCGCCGACCCACGCGATCACGAGAAATGCCGGCAGCGATATCCACCACGCGACGCGGACAAAGCCCGGGGCGCGATCCTGCGGGGGCACGGGACGACGTGGGCGAAGCCATACAACGGCCCAGATTCCGATCACGAGCAGTCCGAAAACCGAGGAGCCGTACTGCAGCCACTTGTATCCGAGGAGCGGACCCCATCGCTCGGCCAGCAGCGGGAACACCCGTAGCCCCCAGCGATCAAGGTGCGTGAAGAGGTCCCACGCGATGTGACTCGCGACCCCGATCGCGAGAGACACGACGAGAAGCAGGATGCTCGCCGGCGAGATCTTCCCGGCCGAGGCGCCGGGCCGATGCAGCGCGAAGGTCTCGCGCGCGGATGCGCGAGCCCCGGCGTCCCATCCGTCCGGGAGCCGTTCGGCCAGCACCATCGGCACCAGATCACGCGCGACCGGCCGCAACACGCAGCGCCACACCAACAGCAGCGCGAGCGCGACGACCACCGTGACCGGAAGCCACGACCAGGTGTGCGTGGCCGAGTAACGCAATCCGAAACCGCGCAGGAAGATCGGCAGGTCCGGCGTCATCGCTCCGATCGCGATCGCCGCCGGTACGAGTGGCGTGCGAATGAACGGCAGCGCGACGACCGCGTGACTCGGAGTGAAGGGCATACGCTCAGCTCTCGAATCGGGTCATCGGACGAAAACGCCCGCCAAGGTCTTCTTTCCGCGCCGGAGGACCGAGACCCCGCCGGGCAGCGCGCCCGAAACGATGACGGATTCGTCGGCCACCCGCTCGCCGTCGAGACTCACGCCGCCCTGCGCTATCGCACGGCGCGCCTCGGACAGGCTCGCCACGAGCCCCGTGTCGACGAGCGCTCGGACGATGTCGGTGCCCGCGGGCAACTCGGCGTGCGGCAGTTCACGCAGGGCCGACTCGAGCGTCGACGCGTCGAGTGCGGTCAGGTCACCGCCCTGGAAGAGGGCCTCTGATGCGGCGATCACAGCGGCCGCCGCATCCGTCCCGTGCACGAGCGCGGTGACCTCGAGCGCCAGCCGCTTCTGCGCCTCGCGGCGGAACGGCTCGGATTCGACGAGCTTCTCGTACCGCTCGATCTCGTCTCGACCGAGGAACGTGAAGATCTTCAGTCGCGCGATCACGTCCGCATCGAGCGTGTTGAGCCAGAACTGGTAGAACGCGTACGGGCTGCACATCTCGGCATCGAGCCAGATCGCGTTGCCCTCGCTCTTGCCGAACTTCGTACCGTCGCTGTTCGTGATGAGCGGCGTGCCGAGCGCGTGCACCGACGTGCCCTCCACGCGATGGATCAGATCCACACCGCTCGTGAGGTTTCCCCACTGGTCACTGCCGCCGGTCTGCAGAACGCAGCCGTACGACCGGTAGAGCTCGAGGTAGTCCAGCCCCTGCAGGATCTGGTAGCTGAATTCGGTGTAACTGATGCCGGCGTCGGAATTCAGCCGGGCACTCACGGCATCCTTCTTGATCATGGTCCCGACGCGGTAGTGCTTGCCGATCTCGCGCAAGAAGTCGATCGCAGTGAGCGGGGCCGTCCAGTCGAGGTTGTTGACCATCCGCGCGGCGTTCTCGCCCTCGAAGCTGAGGAAGCGTTCGACCTGAGCACGCAATCGGTTCACCCACTCGGCGACGGTCTCGGGCGTGTTGAGTGTTCGCTCGGCCGTGGGGCGCGGATCGCCGATCAGCCCCGTCGACCCACCGACCAGACCCAGCGGGCGGTGGCCCGCGAGCTGGAGTCGACGCATCGTGAGCAGCTGCACCAGGTTGCCGAGGTGCAGGCTCGGTGCCGTCGGGTCGAACCCGCAGTAGTAGACGATCGGGTCGCCGCCGAGCATCTCGCGAAGCGTCTCGGCATCGGTCGAGACATGCACGAGTCCGCGCCAGACGAGATCATCCCAGACGTTGTCGAAGGAGGGATCCCGCACGGGAGGGGTCACGGTGAGGGCATCGGATGGCACGCCCACGAGGTTATCAGCGGCCCACGCGGCGCCCGCACGGGACCGGGAATGTGCGAAAGATGCTCACGCTCCGACGGAGCCGAGAACCCACCATACGAGAAGGGCGGCGGCGAGCGCTGTCACCCAGCTGACCATGCTGCCGACGAGAAAGTACTCGGCTCGGTCGCCGTTCTCACCGTCGCGCGAGATCTCGGGGAATCGGACGATGCCCTTCGCCGCGATGACGGCCGCGAGCAGGGTGTAGGCACCCGTGAGCGTCAAAGCGAAGACGAGCAGGCGCTCGAGGGGCCCGATCAGCCTGCCGCCCTTGAGCACCGAAGCCCGGGCCGCGGGAGGAGGGGGCGGCATCGGCGGCGCGCCCGCGACATCCCGCCCGGCTCCCGCCTCAGGCGGCTGGACCACGCGTTCGAGTGCGAGAGCCGAACGCACGATCACGTTGCCCGACTCCAGCAAGAACACGACGGTGCCCGCGAGCAGGATCATGTCGGCGACGGACAGCGGCCCGAACGGCGAGGCGATCAGCGGAAACGTCGCGAGCGCTCCCCCGCCGCTACCCGGCAGACGGCCACCCACCAGGATGCCGGTGAAGCAGATGACGAGCAGTCCCAGCATCGGCCAGGCACCCGCCCGGCCACCGCCCGCGTGCGGCATGAGCGCAACCCAGACCCCGGCGGAGACGAGGGCGACCACGATCGCGACGGGCGCGGCCGCAACGATACCGACCGCGATGACCGCGAGCGCCACCACGGCAAACCCGATCGCGCGGCGCGCACGCACGCGCGTGAAGGCGCGCACCAGGTCGGCAGCCCCGATCGCCACCAAAACAAGACCGGTCAGGATCACGAGGCCGCCCGGCGGGTGAGGGACTGGAATCCTTCGACGAGCGCCGACGCTCCCGCTCCGGTGAGCGCCTGCGAAACGGCGGATTGCGTGATGCCCTCGTTGCGGGCGAGATCCTTCTGGGGCCGATCCAAGCAGCGCCCGTAGGTCAGGCGACGCGTTCGTTCGGACATCGCCGTGACGATCTGGTCACGCGCCAGCAGGTAGGCGTTCGCGAGCGGCACGGATGTCGACATGCCCTCAGTCTCGTCGGCATCACCGACAACCCAGGCACGTGCGCTCGGCGCGGCGCGGCGCTGCTTCGCGTGAACCGTGTTGATCGCCTCCCGCGCCGCCCACCAGGCCGGCCCCTCGGGAATCTCCCCCGCGGCCGTCGGGATGGGCGAGAGTGCGCCGATCCCCATCCCGAATCGGAACGCCACGGCATCCGGGAGCGTCAGTTGCAGGAGCAGCGTCGAGGCGAGCGCAGCCTCGAGCGTGTCGTAGACGGCCTGCTGCTCGTCGCCCGCGGTCGGACGGAACGGCTGGCGGGCCAGCGGAAAGTCCGCTTCCACCCGGGCGATCGCATCGTCGAGCGTATGTTGAGCGGACTCGCGGTCGTCGAGCCGGCGAGATCCGATGATGTCGGCGATCACAGCGATGGGCATGGAATAAGCATATAGCTTATTACTCAGAGATATAAGCCCTTTGCTTATTTACGAAAGATATTTCGTCGGGCCTTCGTCTAAGCGGTTGACCGAAGGTCAGACCCCGAGCGAGTGGCTCGTCGCCTGTGCCCGCGCGACGAGCTCAGCACGTTGCTCTGTCACCCGCACGGGCGCGGTACCACCGACCCCCGAACGACTCGCGACGGAACCCTCGATCGTAAGGACCTCACGCACCTCGGGGGTGAGCAACGGCGAAACCTGCGCGAAGAGGTCATCCGAAGCATCCTCGAGTCCGATCCCGCGCTCCTCGCAGGCGCGAACCAGTGCGCCCGAAATCTCGTGCGCGTCGCGGAACGGTACCCGCCGGCGCACGAGCCAGTCGGCCACGTCGGTCGCGAGAGAGAAACCCTCGGGGGCGAGCCGCGCCATCCGCTCGGTATCAAAACGCAGGGTCGCGATCATGCCCGTGACCGCGGGAAGAAGCACCTCGAGAGTCACGACGGCATCGAAGACGGGTTCTTTGTCTTCCTGCAGGTCGCGGTTGTACGCCAGCGGCAAGCCCTTGAGCGTCGCGAGCAGGCCGGTCAGGTCGCCGATCAGACGCCCCGCCTTGCCGCGCGTGAGCTCGGCGATATCGGGGTTCTTCTTCTGCGGCATGATGCTCGAGCCCGTCGAATACGCATCGTCGAGCGTCACGAATCCGAACTCGCGCGTGTTCCAGAGGATGATCTCTTCCGCGAAACGGGACAGGTCGATGCCGATCATCGCGGCGATGAACGAGAACTCGGCCACCACATCGCGTGCCGCGGTGCCATCGAGCGAGTTCTCGGAGGGGCGGTCGAGCCCCAGTTCACGGGCGACGAGCGCCGGGTCAAGACCCAGGCTCGACCCGGCCAACGCTCCCCCGCCATACGGCGAGACCGCGGCCCGCGCCCGCCAGTCGCGCAGGCGCTCGAGGTCCCGCACGAGCGGCCAGGCGTGGGCCTGCAGATGGTGCGCCAGAAGGATCGGCTGGGCGTGCTGCAGGTGGGTCCGACCTGGCATGATCGCGGAGCCCGCGGCATCCGCCTGCGAGACGAGAGCGTCGATGACGCGCAGAATGTCTCGGGCGATGACCGTCGCGTGGTCGAGCAGATACATCCGCACGAGCGTCGCGATCTGGTCGTTGCGACTGCGCCCGGCGCGCAGCCGACCGCCGAGTTCGGCGCCGGCCCGCTCGATCAGCCCGCGCTCGAGCGCGCCGTGGACGTCCTCATCCGAATCAGCCGCGACGAACGCGCCCGACGCGACGTCGGCGGCGAGTTCGTCAAGGGCCGCGTGCATGGCCGTGAGCTCTTCGGCTTCGAGGTATCCGGCCGCGGCGAGCGCGGTGGCGTGCGCCTTCGAGCCGGCGATGTCATAGGGCGCGAGCACCCAGTCGAAGTGCGTCGAACGGCTGAGAGCGGCCAGCTCGGGCGAGGGTCCACCCGCGAATCGCGCGCCCCAGAGGGCTCCTTCATTCGTGCCCTGCGCCTTGTCGTTGCTCACTGCTCCACCCTATCGACGGCCTGGCCGGCGCCCCGCCGACGGCGACCCGCGAGGCGTGAGACGCGATCGAGCGCCCACTCGAGCGGCCCGCGCCCCACCACCAGCGCCCAGAGTGTGCACGCGACGATCGTCCACACGACGAACGGGACGAAGGGATCGGTGTCACGGAATGCCTCGAGCGTCGATTCGCCGGGGTCAGGCGTCGGCTGCAGAACCCACCAGGCGACGATCTGACCCACGTAAGCGGTGAGCGGCATCGACCCGACCGCCCGCAGGGGCAAGGTGAGCCATCCGATCGGACCGAGCCACGCACCCGCCCACCAGGGGCGGGTCAGGAGCAGGCAGAGTCCCAGCACCGCGAGCGCGAAGCCCCCGGACCCGAACACCTCCAGCAGCCCGTCGGAGTGCGCATCGGCGGTCCATACGAGCGCGAAATACGTGTCGGGGGCGGCGGGGAACGCGACGGCGAGCGTGTAGGCGAGCACCGCCAGCCCCGCTCCCACGAGAACGAGAGCGGCCTGGGTGCCGAGCGAGCGAAGGTCGAGGCGCCCGACGCCGAGTCCCGCCACGATGAACGCGATCCACACCGGGAACGGATAGTTCAGCCCCAGCAGCAGGCCGATCTCGGCCCCGATCTGGGTGTCCCAGAACGGCAGCTGCCCGATGAGCGCCTGCACCCACGGCATCACGAGGCCGAGCACGGCCGCGAGTGCGAACAGGAATGCCGGGCGCGCACGCAACAGCGGCAGGGCCAGCAAGAAGAGGATGGCGTACGCGGGAAGGATGACGTAGACCGGCACCTGCGTCAGGATCAGCAGCACCCCGATCACCCAGATGCACAGTGCGCGCAGGGCGAGCCGAGCGGACGCACGTTCCCGTGCCGCGCCACTCACGGGGGTACGTCCCCCCGTGATGAGCGCGATCGAGACACCCGCGATCGTCGCGAACAGGATGGAGGAGCGGCCGTTCGCGACATCCGTCCACGTCGACGCATCCGTCGGGTCGAACGGATCGATCCACAACAGGTGTGCCGCGAACATCCCGATCACGGCCAGACCGCGCGCGAGGTCGAGCCCGGCGACGCGGCGAGGGCCGTTCAGCCTGCGCCAGTTGTCCGCGAGCCAGGGGCGTTTCGACTCGCTGCGCTCGCTCAACGACCGGGTCCGCTCAGGCCTGCTGCAACAGCCACACCAGCAGCGCCTTCTGCGCGTGGAGCCTGTTCTCGGCCTCGTCCCAGACGACCGATTGAGGGCCATCTATGACGTTCGCGTCGACCTCGTACCCGCGGTCGGCGGGCAGGCAGTGGATGAAGATCGCATCCGGCTTCGCGAGCGCCATGGTCTCTTCGGTCACCTTGTAGGCGCCGAGATCCCGCAGGCGTGCGATCTTCTCCTCTTCCTTACCCATCGACACCCAGGTGTCGGTCACGATGACGTCTGCCCCGGCCGCGGCCTCGACCGGATCGGTGTAGAGCGTGACCGAACCGCCGGTTGTCGCCGCGATGCGATCCGCATCGGCGACGACGTCCTCGCGGGGCGAGTAGTCCTCGGGCGATGCGACGCGCACGTGCATTCCGGCCGTCGCACAGGCCAGCACGTACGAGTGGGCCATGTTGCTCATGCCGTCGCCGAAGAACGTCAGCGTCAGCCCCTTCAGCGCACCCTTGTGTTCGCGGATCGTCAGCAGATCCGCGAGCAACTGGCAGGGGTGAAAGTCGTCGGACAGCGCGTTGACGACGGGCACCCGCGTGTCCTGGGCCATCTGTTCCAGCCCCGCCTGCGCATATGTGCGCCAGACGATCGCCGCGACCTGACGCTCGAGCACGCGCGCCGTGTCGGCGGGGGTCTCTTTGCCTCCGAGCTGACTGTTCGCGGTCGAGATGATGAGCGGCGTTCCCCCGAGGTCGGCAATGCCGACGGCGAACGAAACGCGCGTGCGGGTCGAGGACTTGTCGAAGATCACCGCGACGGTCTGGGGCCCGGCGAGCGGCTTCTGGGCCCAGCGATCCTTCTTCAGCTCGATCGCAAGATCGAGGATCTCGGCCTGCTCGGCCGCGGTGATGTCGTCGTCGCGCAGGAAGTGGCGGGTCATGCGGGAACCTCCGTAGGTTCGGGCGTGGATGTGGATTCGGATGTCTCGATCAGCAGTGCGTCCGCGACGGTCGAGAGGGATGCGGCGAAGAGTTCGAAGAACTCCGCCACCTCGGCATCGCCGATCGTCAGGGGCGGCGCGAGGCGGATCGTGTCATCGTTCGCGGCGTTGACGATCAGGCCGTGCTCTTGTGCCGCCGCGACAACGGCCTTCGCGACCGGATGCGTCAACGCCACGCCGATCAGCAGGCCCTGGCCGCGGGTCCCGGCGATCAGGGGTGAGCCGAACGCCTCGACGCCGGCGCGCAGTTCCGCGCCCCGGGCCGCCGCGTTCTCGACGAGTCCGGCGCGCTCGATCTCGCCGAGGACCGCGCCTGCGACCGCCGTACCGAGGGCGTTGCCGCCGAAGGTCGAGCCGTGCGTGCCCGGGTAGAAGAGGTCGCTGGCCGCGCCGAACGTGATGAGAGCCCCGATCGGGAATCCGCCGCCGATGCCCTTCGCGACCGTGATCGCATCGGGCGTGATGCCTTCGTGCTGAAATCCGAACCAGCGCCCGGTGCGACCGGCACCGGTCTGGATCTCGTCGATGATCAGCAGCGCACCGTGCTTCTCGGTCAGTTCGCGAGCCGCGCGCAGGTACCCCTCGGGCAGTTCGACGACGCCGGCCTCGCCCTGGATGGGCTCCACGACCAGGGCCGCAACATCACCCGCGGCGAAGGCATCCGTCAGCGCTTCGATCGTGGCAGGAAGGTGGTCGACACCCGGCACCATGGGTAGGAAGTCGGCCTGCATGGCGGGCTTGCCGGTCATGGCGAGCGTGCCCATCGTGCGCCCGTGGAACGCGTTCTCGAGCGTCAGGATGCGGGTCAGGCCCGTCTTCTTGCCGTGCAAGCGGGCGAGCTTGAACGCCGCCTCGTTGGCTTCGGCGCCCGAGTTGCCGAAGTACACGCGCCCGCTCTCGCCCGTCGCGGCGAGCCGCTTCAGACGCGCGGCGAGCGCAAGCTGCGGCGGTGTCGCGAAGTAGTTCGAGACGTGCGCGAGGGTCGACGCCTGCACCGTGATCGCGTCGACGAACACCGGATGCGCGTGCCCCAGCGAATTGACCGCGATGCCGGCCAGGAAGTCGAGGTAACGGCGACCGGAGTCATCCCACAGCGCACAGCCCTCGCCGCGGACGAACAGCGCGAGCCGATCGCCGAAGCTGCGAACCAGGTCCTTGCCCGCGTCATCCTGCCAACTCATCCCGCCACCACCTCTGTTCCGATTCCTTTGTGTGTGAAAACTTCGACCAGCACCGAATGCGGCACACGACCGTCGATGATCGCCGCCGTGTCGACGCCGCCCTCGACCGCGTCGAGGCACGCCTGCATCTTGGGGATCATGCCCGACTCGAGCGTCGGCATCATGTCTCGCAGGCGCGACGAGGTCAGGTGCGAGACGAGCGAGTCGCGGTTCGGCCAGTTCGCGTACAGCCCCGGTACGTCCGTCAGGACGATGAGCTTGGTCGCACCGAGAGCGACCGCGAGAGCGGATGCCGCGGCATCCGCGTTGACGTTGAGCGACTGGCCGGGGCGGTCAAGGTCCGGCGCGATGCTGGATACCACCGGGATGCGTCCCGCCTCGAGGTGATCGTGGATGGCCGTCGGATCGACCTCGACGACATCGCCGACGTTACCGAGATCGTGTTCGACGCCGTCGATCGTCACACCGCGGCGACGCCCGCCGAACAGGCCCGCGTCCTCGCCGCTCAGCCCGCTCGCGAACGGGCCGTGCGCGTTGATACGACCCACGAGCTGGGGGTTGATCTGGCCGGTCAGAACCATCCGCACGACCGAGATCGCGTCGGTGTTGGTCACGCGGTAGCCGCCCTTGAATTCGCTCGGGATCGCGAGCCGGTCGAGCATCGCCGAGATCTGCGGGCCCCCGCCGTGCACGACGACCGGTTTGACCCCGACGAAGCGCAGATACGCGATGTCTTCCGCGAAGCTCTCCTGCAGTTCTTCCGAGATCATGGCGTTGCCGCCGTATTTGATCACGATGATCTGGTCGCGGAAGCGCTTCAGCCACGGCAGCGACTCGATCAGCACGCCCGCCTTGGCGGCAGCCTCTTCGGGGCTGGTGTCTTGGATGTCGGTCGTGCTCGTCGTATCGCTCATGAGCTGTACGCGCTGTTCTCGTGGACGTAGTCGTGCGTCAGGTCGTTGGTCCAGATCGTGGCCTCGGCGGCCCCGGACTTGAGGTCGATCAGGACATGCGTCGCACGCGGGGTCAGATCGACCTCTTCCCGCGGGCGGTCGGGGCCGCCCTGGCTGCAGACCCGCACGCCGTTCATGCTCACGTCGACGTTGTAGGGGTCGAAAACGGCATCGGTCGTGCCGATGGCCGCGAGCACCCGGCCCCAGTTCGGGTCGTTGCCGAAGATCGCCGCCTTGAAGAGGTTGTTGCGTGCGACGGAGCGGCCGACCTCGACGGCGTCGTCTTCGGATGCGGCGCCGGTGACCTCGATCGTGATGTCGTGGCTCGCTCCCTCGGCGTCACCCTGCAACTGGGTCGCGAGGTTCGTGCACACCTCGCGCAGCGCCTGTGTGAAGGCATCCGGGTCGGGCGTGACACCCGAGGCGCCGCTCACCATGAGGGTGACCTGGTCGTTGGTCGACATGCAGCCGTCCGAGTCGAGCCGATCGAAGCTCACCCGGGTTACGGCACGCAGGTGCGCATCGGCCTGCGCCGAGGTGAGGACGGCATCGGTCGTGATCACGACGAGCATCGTCGCAAGTCCCGGCGCGAGCATCCCGGCACCCTTCGCCATCCCACCGATCGACCAACCGTCACCCTGAACGACGGTCCGCTTCGGGTGCGAATCCGTCGTCATGATGGCGAGGGATGCGTCTTCCCCGCCGTCCGCGGTGAGCGCGGCAATCGCCTTCTCGGTGCCGTCGAGAACCTTGGCGCGGAAGACCTCGTCGCCCGTGCCGATCAGTCCGGTCGAGCAGATCAGGATGTCGCCCGAGCTGACGTCGAGCAACTCACCGGCTTTCTCGGCCGTCTGGTGCGTCGTCTGGAAACCGAAGCTGCCCGTAAAGCAGTTCGCCCCGCCCGAGTTCAGGACGATCGCCTCGACGACGCCGTCCTTCACCGCCTGTTCGGACCAGAGGATCGGGTTGGCCTTGGCGCGGTTGCTCGTGAACACGGCCGCGCCGACCTTGAGGGGCCCGCGGTTGACGACGACCGCGACATCCTGCTTGCCCGTCGATTTCAGCCCCGCAGCAACGCCGGCCGCCTCGAACCCCTGGGGTGCGGTCACGCTCACGGTGCCACTCCGTTCATTTGTTCCTGCATGTCCCGACTTTTCACCGCATGGCACCCCGGAAGGGTGAAAAGGTGGGACATCGGGCGGATGGGTGCGCTCACGGTGCCACTCCGTTCACGCTCAGGCCCGTGGCCTCGGGAAGGCCGAGGGCGATGTTCATCGATTGGATCGCGGCGCCCGCGGTGCCCTTGACCAGATTGTCGAGCGCCGTGACGACGACGACCCGGTTCGCGGCCCGGTCGATCGCGATACCCATCAGAGCGGTGTTGGCGCCGAGCACGTCGGCCGTGCGGGGGAACTCACCCGCGGGGAGGAGCTGGACGAACGTCTCGTCGCCGTACGCCGCCTCCCAGGCGCCCCGAATGTCTGCGTCGGACGCGCCGGGCACGATCGGGGCCGAGCTCGTCGCGAGGATGCCCCGCGCCATCGGCACGATGACCGGGGTGAACGAGATGCGAATGCCCTCGTCCGCGTGCTCAGTCGCCAATGCCTCGGCCACTGAGCTTGTCGAAGTGACCGCCCCGGCCGCCACTGAGCTTGTCGAAGCGACCGCTCCCGCCGACCGCGCCGCGGCGAGCGCCTGCCGTATCTCGGGAATGTGCCGGTGCGTGCCGCCCACCGCATACGGGTTGGCGGAGCCCAGGATCTCACTCGCGAGCAGGTTGGTCTTGAGGCTCTTGCCTGCGCCGCTCGGCCCGACGGCGAGCATCGCGACGACGTCGGACGGATCGATCACTCCGGCCGCGACCCCCGGTGCGAGGCTGAGGCTCACGGTCGAGGCGTTGCATCCGGGCGCCGCGATCCGCGTCGCGCCGACGAGCCGGTCCCGCTGCGTGCCACCATCGACGGGCAGCTCGGGAACGCCGTAGGTCCAGGCTTCATGGAAGTCGCCGCCGTAGAAGTGGTCCCACGCGCTGACGGACTCGAGCCGATGGTCGGCCCCGCAGTCGATGACGAGCGGGGTGTCGGCGAGCGCCTCGGTGTACTGTCCCGACTGGCCGTGCGGCAGGGCAAGGAAGACGATGTCGTGACCGGCGAGCGTCTCGGGCGTCGTGTCCTGCAGCGTGAGGTGCGCGAGCGAGCGCAGGTGCGGCTGGTGCGCGACGAGGGGCTGGCCCGCGTTGGAGTGTGCGGTCACGGTGCGGATTTCGACATCCGGATGCGCCGCCAAGAGGCGCAGCAATTCGCCGCCGGCATAGCCGGAGGCGCCGGAGACGGCGACCTGATAGGGCATGGTTTCAACCTTAGAGTCTGGGACGGTGCGCCCCTGCCCGACGGGCAGGATGCGGTACAACGCGCTGTTTACAGACGGCGACACCGTTCGCTCGACCCACCGGGGCGGGGAGCGCGGGGTCGCCTAGAGTCGGCGTCCGTCCAGACGTCGGCGCACACCAGCGGAGCTCACGGGGAGCGTCTCGAGGTTGGTGGCGGCCGAAGGCATGGGCCGACAGTAGCTGCCGGGCCGCGGCATCCGCAAATCCGGGCGCGGCTTGCGTCATTGAGCGTCGGAGATCTGGCGACCGTCGGATGCACACCGGCGCGCGGCTCCGACCGCCGCCGGATCTCCGACCTCCGCCGGTCTTGGGTACCGCGCGTCAGCGCGGCAGAGCGGCGAGGAGCTCGAGTTCGTCGGGGCGGGAGAGACCGGCCTTCCGTTCGCGGTCGAGCCCGCGCGCGCGTTCGTCCGCGAGGGTGCGCTCGAGGGTGGTGCGGATGTCTCGCAGCTGGCCGCCCGCGGCGCGGTACACGACATTCGAGCGCGTCATGAAGCCGGGCATGCCGGGAGGTAGCCAGAGCGGCAGCGAACGCGGCCCCATCCAGGGCGCCACGTCGTGTTCCGTCAGCCACTCGTGTCCCGCCTCGACGAGCGGGCCGGAGTGCCCGGCGACCTCGCGTGCGAGCGCGAGCATCTCGCCGAGCGGCATCGAATCCCCCACCGCGTTTGCCGTGCCGTGCCAGCCGTCTGCCCCGCGTTCGACGATGAAGGAAGCGAGGTCGTCGACGTCTATCACCTGCGCCCGTGCGGACTCGAGAGGCGGAGCGAGCACCGGGTCGCCGCAGGCGAGAGCGAAGCGCCCGACCCAATACCCGAAGCGGTCGGTGGGATCGCCCGGCCCGACGATCAGCCCGGGACGCACGATCGCGGCGCGGTCGCCGATGTCCGAGCGGACGGATGCCTCGGCCGCGGCCTTCGCGCGGGAGTAGTCGTACTCGTCGTCGGGCGTGCCCGGTGCAGCGGGTTCACTGAGTGGTGCGCCCTCGTCCGCGCCGATCTCGTCGTTGCCCGCGTAGGCCGATACCGACGAGACGTACGTCCAGTGCCGAGCCTGGGGCGCCAGAGCCGCCAGGGCCGCCGCGACGTGGTCGGTATTCGAAGAAATTTCGATGACCTCGTCCCAGTCACGCCCGACCACGTCGTCATAGGCACCCGGCTCTGACCGATCCGCGGCGATCAGCTCTGTGCCGTCCGGTGCGGGTCGCGTTCCACGGGCCAGGCAGGTCACCGCGGCCCCGGCATCCGTCCACCGTCGCGCGATCGCTCCGCTCAGCCATCCGGTGCCGCCGAGAATCAGAAACGTCGGTCATCCCGCCATCCCAGCAGACCACGCAGCCGCCGCGCACCCCGTTCCGCCACGGGCGGACGCCCCTGCCGGCCCGGTCCCGTGTCGGGGTCGGGGACAGGAGGGCGGTGGTGGCGACGTCGGATGCCGCGGGCAGACTGGAACGCGTGATCCAGACCGTGGCTGTCGCCGGATACCGATCGCTCGTCGACCTGGTCCTGCCCCTCGGGCGCTTGACCGTCGTGACCGGAGCGAACGGGACGGGCAAGTCGAGCCTGTACCGGGCGCTGCGGCTGCTCGCCGCGGGCGCCTCGGGGGACGCCATCGGCGCGATCGCCGAGGAGGGCGGGCTCGACTCCGCACTGTGGGCGGGTCCCGAGACCCCCGGCGGCGCGGGAGCGCAGGGGACGGTGCGGCGCGGACCCATCTCGCTCCGCCTGGGGGTGGCGACCGACGACCTGGGCTATCTCGTCGACTACGGACTCCCCCAGACCGACAAGCTGAGCGTCTTCGCCCGCGATGCCGAGATCAAGCGCGAGCAGATCTTCGCCGGCGCCGTCGCGCGACCAGCCACGACTCTCGTCGACCGCACCCGCGCCGCTGTGCGCGTGCGCCGCGACGGATGGGTCGACGCCGAGCAGCGGCTGGCACCCTTCGAGAGCATCCTCACCGACCTCGGCGACGGCGACGCCGCGCCCGAGACGCTATCGGTGCGAAGAATGCTGCGAGCCTGGCGCTTCTACGACCACTTCCGGACGGACCGGGATTCCCCCGCGCGGCATCCGCGGGTCGGCACACGCACGCAGACCCTCGCCCACGGAGGCGAGAACCTCGCAGCCGTCTGGGCGACGATTCAGGATGCCGGATACGGCGATGCCCTCGCACGCGAGGTGGCTCGGGCGTTTCCCGGCGGACACGTCGAGGTGGCGGCATCCGGCGGCCTCTTTCGCCTGCTGATGCACCAGCCGGGCTTATTACGACCGCTCGAGACGACCGAACTGTCGGACGGCACGCTCCGCTACCTGCTGCTGTGCGCGGCCCTGCTGCCGGCCCGACCCGCCCCCCTCCTGGTGCTGAACGAGCCGGAGTCGAGCCTGCATCCTGACCTGCTCGATCCGCTCGGGGCGCTGATCAACGCGGCATCGGACGAGAGCCAGATCATCGTCGTGACGCACGCCGACCGGCTCGCCACGGCGCTCGCGAACTCCGGCGCCGACATCGTGCGGCTCGAGTCGACGGGCTACGGCACACGGATCGAGGGCCAGGGCATGCTCGATGTCCCGGCCTGGCACTGGCCCTCGCGCTGACCAGACCTGGCCGCCCCGCAGGGGGTCCCGCCGGGTGTCAGTCCCGGATCGTGGCGCTGAAGCGCTCGGCCGCGACTGCGACTCCCGCGAGCTTGGCATCCGTCGCCTCGGCCGCCGTGAGCGTCCGATCCGGGGCGCGGAAGCGCAGCGCAAACGTCAGGCTCTTGGACCCTTCGGGCACACCCGTGCCGCGGTAGTCGTCGACCAGCCGCACCGAATCGAGCAACTCCCCCGCGCCCTGCACGAGCGCGGCGCGCACCTCGGCGGCCGGGACGTCCGCGGCGACGACGAGCGAGACATCCTGGGTCGCCGCCGGGAAGCCCGACAGCGACGCCGCGACGACACGCGGCGACACGAGCGAGAGCAGCAGATCGAGGTTCAGCTCGGCGACGATCACGCGACCGGGAAGATCGGATGCCTCGGCGACCGCCGGCAGCAGTTCGCCGACGTACCCGACCTCGACACGCGTGTCATCGGGTCCACCTACCGACAGCACACCGGTCCGACCCGGGTGCAGCGCCGCGCGAGCACCCTGGGCGACGTCGATCGAGACGCCGGCCGCCGCCGCGATGACGCGCACGGCGTCGAGCGCCGCACCCAGGTCGGCAGGCTCGGCTGCACGGCCGGGCTGCTTGGGCGCCAGGTTGCCGGTCAGCAGAACCGCGACGTGCCGGGGCTGG
>NZ_HG779829.1:0-7995 GCF_000582705.2 Microbacterium sp. C448 | reverse complement strand
GCGTTCAGCTCGGCCAGCACGTCGTCGCTCGGACGCTCGGCGAGCGGCGGCACGAACGACGTGCCGTACTCGACCCCGGGTTCGGGCACGAACACGCTGCCCGTCTCGAAGATCGTCAGGTCCGTCAGGCCGCGCGAGAGGTTGCGATGCGCGGCCTGCAGCAGCGCAGGCACGAGCGAACGGCGCAGGAAAGACGCCTGGCCGTCGAGAGGGTTCGCGAGCTTGATGCTCGGCAGGTGCTCGCCGGATGCCGAGCCGTGCAGGTCGTTCAGGGCCTCGGTCGTGAACGGGAACGACGGGGTCTCGACGAAGCCGGCCGCGGCGAGCGCGTTCGCGACACGACGACGGCCCTGCTGAGCCTCGGTCAGACCGCGGCCCGACGGCGGGGTCGGCAGCACCGACGGGATCTGGTCGTACCCCTCGATGCGCGCGACCTCTTCGGCGAGCGTCCATTTGTCGGTCAGGTCCGGGCGCCACGTCGGCGGCGTCACGACGTCGTCCGACTCGCGTTCCCGAACGTCGCACCCGATCATCTCGAGCGCCGCGCGAATCTGTTCCGGGGCGTACTCCACACCGATGACGGAGGACACGAACCCGCGCGGCAGTTCGATGCCGGGGGTCGAGTAGGCATGCATCAGCGCCCCGCCCGCACGGGTGTCGGTCCCGCCCGCGAGTTCGACCATCAGTTCGGCAACCCGCGCCGCCGCAACGAACGGGATCGCGGGGTCGACACCGCGCTCGAAGCGGCGGGATGCCTCGGACGGCAGCTTGTGACGTCGGGCCGTGCGCGCGATCGAGACCGTGTCGAACGTCGCCGCCTCGATCAAGACGTTGCGCGTGGCATCCGTCATCTCGGTCGTACCGCCGCCCATCACGCCGGCGAGCCCGATCGGGCCCGACTCGTCGGTGATCAGCAGGTCTTCCGGGCTGAGGTCGCGCACCTTGCCGTCGAGCGTCTCGAGCTTCTCGCCCACGGTCGCGCGGCGCACCGTGATGCCGCCCTGCAGCCTGTCGAGGTCGTACCCGTGGATCGGCTGACCGAGCTCGAGCATGACATAGTTCGTGATGTCGATCAGGATGCCGAGCGAGCGGATGCCCGCGAGCGTGAGCCGCGCGATCATCCACGGCGGCGTGGGCCGGGTCGGGTCGACGTCGCGCACGATGCGGGCGACGAATTCGGATGCGCCGACGCGGCCGCGGATCGGGGCGTCGTCGACGACCGCGACGGAGAAGGCGCTCTCGTCGGTCAGGTTGACCTCGCCCCACACCTTCGCGCCCGGGTCTCGGAAGGCCGCGCCGGTCGAGTGCGAGTACTCGCGAGCGACGCCACGGATCGACAGCGCGTATCCGCGGTCGGGCGTGACGTTGATCTCGACCGCGACGTCGTCGAGCCCGAGCAGCGCGATCGCGTCGGTCCCGACGGGGGCGTCGATGCCCAGTTCGGCCAGGCGCAGGATGCCGGCGTGCTCGTCGCCGAGACCCAGCTCGCGCGCCGAGGCGATCATGCCGTCCGACACATGACCGTAGGTCTTGCGCGCGGCGATCGGGAACGGCCCGGGCAGCACGGCGCCGGGCAGGGTCACGACGACCTTGTCACCGACGAAGAAGTTGCCGGCGCCGCAGACGATGCCGTGCACCGCCGGACCGCCGTCCGCGGCGGTCTCGCCCTCCGGCGCGACCTGCACCTGACACCAGCGGATCGTCTTGCCGTTCGACTGCGGCTCCTCTTCGAACGAGAGCACCTCGCCGACGACGACGGGACCCGTCACCTCGAACCGATGGACGTCCTCCTCTTCGAACCCGACGCGCACGAGAGCTTCGAGCACGTCCTCGGGCGACGCATCCGTCGGCACATCGACGTACTCACGCAACCACGACAGCGGAACGCGCATCAGACCACCATCCCGAACTGCTCGCTGAAGCGGACATCGCCTTCGGCCATGTCGCGCATGTCCTGCACGTCGCTGCGGAACATCAGCGTCCGCTCGATGCCCATCCCGAACGCGAAGCCCGAGTACACCTCGGGGTCGATGCCCGCGGCCCGGAGGACGTTGGGGTTGACCATTCCGCAGCCGCCCCACTCGATCCAGCGTGCACCGCCCTTGAATGTCGGGTGCCAGAGGTCGAGTTCGGCCGAGGGCTCGGTGAACGGGAAGTAGTTGGCGCGGAAGCGGGTCTTCGCCTCGGGCCCGAACAGAACGCGCGCGGCGTGGTCGAGCGTGCCCTTGAGATGCGCCATCGTGATGCCCTTGTCGATCACGAGCCCCTCGAACTGCGTGAAGACGGGCAGGTGCGTCGAGTCGAACTCGTCGGTGCGGTAGACCCGGCCCGGGCAGAGCACGTAGATCGGGATGTCGCGCTCGAGCATCGAGCGGACCTGCACGGGGCTCGTGTGCGTGCGCATCACGAGGTGACGGTCGACCGGGTCGACGAAGAAGGTGTCCTGCATCTGACGTGCCGGGTGGTCGACGTCGAAGTTGAGCGCGTCGAAGTTGAACCACTCGTGCTCGAGCTCGGGTCCCTCGGCGATCTCCCACCCCATGCCGACGAAGATGTCGCTGACCTGGTCCTGCAGCAGGGTGAGCGGATGCCTCGCGCCCACGCGCGTCCGGGACGCCACAGCGGTGATGTCGATCCGCTCCGCCTCGAGCCGGGCGGCCGTCTCGGCCTCGACCAGCTCTTCCTCGCGCGCGGCGAGCGCCTGCGACACGCGCCCACGCGCCTGGCCCATGAGCTTGCCGAACTCGGCCTTCTGCTCTTTGGGCACGTCGCGCAGGCGGGCGTTCAGTCGCGCGAGGGGCGAACCCTCCCCCGCGTGCGCCGCACGCGCGGCCTTGAGCTCTGCGGTGTTCGTCGCGGCGGCAACGGCTGCGAGGGCCGCCGATGCCGCGGATTCGACCGCCTCGGGCGTGATCTCAGGAGTGTCAGACACGAGAGGCGAGTCTACCGGGGCCGGATGCCTGGGCCCCGCCGCTTATGTGCCCGTCGCGGTCCGCGCTATCCCCGAAGCCTGCGCCATCAGGATCGCCTGATCCGGGTCGATCGGCTTGCCCCCGCCGCCCTTCTTGCCGCGCGTTCCGCCGCTGGCGGTCCGGCGCGACAGCCACCGAGCGAACCATGACAGCGTCAGGTTGATGGCGAGATAGATCGCGAGCGTGACCGCGAAGAGCGAAAACAGGTAGCGGTTGCCGTAGAAACTGGCGAGCTGATTCATCGTCGTTCGGATCAGCTCGTTGTAGCCCACGATGTAGCCGAGGGAGGTGTCCTTCAACAGGACGACGAGCTGCGCGACGATGATGGGCAGCATCTGGCGGAAAGCTTGGGGGAACTCCACGAGCATCTTCGACTGGAATTCGCGCATGCCGACCGACAGAGCGGCCTCGCGTTGGCCGCGCGGCAGGGCGACGAGTCCCGCCCGCAGCGCCTCGCCGATGAGCGTTCCGTTGTACAGGACCAGGGCGATCACGACCGCCCAGAAGGCACCCGTGGAGGCCACGAGCAGGATGAACAGCATCATCAGCAGGACGGGCATGCCGCGGAAGAACTCGATGAATACGGCGGTCGGGATGCGCACCCACGCAATGGTCGAACTGCGCATGAGCGAGAGCACGATGCCGAGCACCATCGCGCCCACGGCCGCGACACCCGCGGCTCGCAGCGTAGCGAGGACGCCCTGGCCGATGAAGCCCCAGACAACCGGGTCGGTGAAGATGTCCCATCGCGTCGGCGCGAACATTCCGGGGACGGTCACGCCGCCGGATTCGCGCGGCAGCGCCAGGATGATCCCGCCCCAGACGAGGAGCCCGGCGACGACGATCAGGCCGATGACGGACGCGATGCGGGACGTTCGACGTGCGCGGGGACCGGGTGCGTCGAAGAGAACGCTCGGAGCACTCATCGGCCCATCACCACTCTCTTTTCGAGTTGACCGGCGAAGAGGCCCAAGGGGACCGTCACGACCAGGTAAAGCGCCGCGGTGAGGAGGAGGATCGGGATGACGATGTTTCCGTTTGCATTGGCGAGCTCGCGAGTGGATGCGAAGAGTTCGGCCACGAAGAATCCGCCCGCCACCGAGGTGTTCTTGGTGAGGGCGATGAAGACGTTGATGAGGGGAGGGATCGTCATCCGGAATGCCTGCGGAAGAACGACCAGCGTGACGGTCTGACCGAAGCCCAGACCGATGCTGCGTGCCGCCTCGGCCTGGCCGACTGGCACACCGTTGATCCCCGAGCGCAATGCTTCGGCGACGAAGGGCGATGTGTAGTACGTGAGGGCGAAGATCGCCAGCACCACGTAGGGAAGCCGGACCCCGAGGAACGGCACGATGAATGCAAAGAAGAAGAAGACAAGAGTCAGCGGGGTGTTGCGCGCGATCTCGGTCCAGACCGCCCCGAAGACCCGCAGGGAACCGACCGGCGAGATACGCATCGCTGCGATGACGGTTCCGATGACGAGGGCCAGAACGCCGGAGACGGCGAGGAGCAGCAGGGTGACCCGGAAGCCTTCCCAGAACACCGGCATGAGCGAGGCGAGTTGCTCCACGCGATCTCCATTCCTTTCAGGGGGACGGATGCCCCGGGCGCAGAATCTCTGCAGCCCGAGGCATCCGATCGATCAGTAGCGGTCGACCGCGGGCGGGTCGACGAACGGCAGGATCGTTCCCGCCGTGGCGTCCCACGCGTCCTGGTAGCGGCCGTCTTCGTACGCCGCCTCCAGCACGTCGTTGATCCACATGCGGAAGTCGGTGTCGTCGAGCGCCAGGCCGATGCCGTACGGCTCGTCCGTGAACGGCTCGCCGACGACCTTGAACTCGCCCTCGTTCTGCGCGGCAAGACCCGCGAGAATCACGTTGTCCGTGGACACGGCCACGACGGCACCGCTGCGCAGCGGCTCGAGGCAGTTCGAGTAGGTGTCGGTGAGCAACACCTCGGCGCCGAGCGCCTCCAGGTTCGCGGCGGGGGTCGATCCCGTTACGGAGCAGACGGGCTGCCCGACGAGGTCGTCTTCGCTTTCGATGTCCTCGTTGTCGGCCAGGGTCAGGATCGACTGGCCGGCCATGTAGTACGGCCCCGCGAACGAGACGACCTCCTTGCGGGTGTCGTTGATCGTGTAGGTGGCGATGACGAGGTCGACTTCACCGTTCTCGATGAAAGGCTCGCGGTTTGCAGAAACCGCTTCCTTCCACTCGATGTCCTCCGCCGCGATGCCCAGCTCGGCGGCGATGATCTTGCCGATCTCGACGTCGAAACCTTCCGGCTCGTTGGTCGGTCCCATGAGACCGAAGAGCGGCTGGTCGAACTTCGTACCGATCGTGATGGTGCCCGCCTCAGCGAGCTCGGCCATCGTGGTGCCGGCTTCGAACGTGGGTGATTCCTCGGGCTCGACCGAGGTCTCGCCGCCGCTGCCGCCGGCGCATGCCGAGAGCGCGAGCGCTCCGACTGCTGCGAGGCCGATGAGGGAAAGTCGTGAGCGTTTCATGTCCTACCTGTCCTTTGCTGTGGGGGTCGCGGGTTGGCGACCTGTTGTGTAGGGCCCCGGCCGCGGTGGCGGCCAAGTATTTTCCGGTGCGCTCAGTGCTCGAGGATCTTCGAGAGGAAGTCCTGTGCCCGTTCGCTCTGGGGATTGGTGAAGAAGTTTTCGGGGGTCGCCTCTTCGACGATGGCTCCATCAGCCATGAAGAGCACACGGTCGGCGGCCTTCCGCGCGAATCCCATCTCGTGTGTGACGACGATCATGGTCATGCCGTCCGCAGCGAGGCCGATCATCACGTCGAGCACCTCGTTGATCATCTCGGGGTCGAGCGCACTGGTCGGCTCGTCCATCAGGATGACCTTCGGGTTCATCGCGAGAGAGCGGGCAATTGCGACACGCTGCTGTTGTCCGCCGGACAGCTGGTTCGGCATCTTCGACGCCTGGTTTGCGACGCCGACACGATCGAGCAGCTTCATCGCCATCTCGTCGGCGGCCTTCTTCTTCATGCCACGGACTTTGATGGGCCCGAGCGTGACGTTCTCGAGAACCGTCTTGTGGGCGAAGAGATTGAAGGACTGGAACACCATGCCGACGTCCGCCCGGAGCTTCGCGAGACCCGCGCCCTCCTCTGGCAGCTTCGCGCCGTCGATCGTGATGACACCCGAGTCGATCGTCTCGAGGCGATTGATCGCACGGCAGAGCGTCGACTTCCCGCTGCCCGAGGGACCGATCACGACGACGACCTCGCCCCTGTTGACGACGGTCGTGATGTCGCGCAGGACGTGTAGTTCGCCGAAATGCTTGTCGACGTGCTCGATCACAACAAGCGGCTCACCTCGTCGTGCGGAGATGTTCGACGTCTTCGGCTGTGCGTCGCTCTGGCTGACCATGAAGCTCACCCTACGCACGGGTCAGAAGAACCGACGTGCCGATGACACGACCTTTACCGGACCGTAACAGGCGGTGAAGTGCCTCAGCGCGAATCAGAGGAACGTTGGGCGAACGCACTCTCGTAGAGGCATACGCTCGCCGCGGTCGCGAGATTCAGCGACTCCGCGCGGCCATAGATGGGCAGTCTCAGGGCCAGATCGGCGAGCGTGAGCGCCGAATCCTCGAGACCGCGTGCTTCATTCCCGAAGAGCCATGCGGTCGGCTCGGCAAGGATCCCCTGGTCGCGAGCCTTGAGCAGATCGTCGCCCTTCACATCGGCGGCGATGACCCGCAGACCCGCGCCGCGCGCCAGCTCGAGCGCCTCCGCGAGGTCGGTCGTCAGCGCGATGGGGAGGTGAAACAGGGAACCGGTGGTCGCGCGCACGACCTTGGGGTTGTAGGGATCGACCGTGCGGCCGGTCAACACGACGGCATCAGCACCCGCGGCATCCGCTGCCCGAATGATCGTGCCGAGGTTGCCGGGGTCGCGAACCTCTTCGCACACGGCGATGAGGCGCGGGGATGCCCCGAAAATCTCGCGGATCGAAACCGGGAACTGCCGGGCGACGGCGACGACCCCCTGCGGCGTGACGGTATCGGCCATCGCGTCGAGGACGGCCTCGGTCGTGTATTCGACCTCGACACCGGCGGCGGCAGCGAGCTCACGTAGTTCCCCGTGCCGCTCGATAGCCGTCGGGGTCGCGAAGAACTCGACGATTGCCTCGGGCCGATAGGTCAGAGCCTCGCGAACGGCCTGCGGACCCTCGAGCAGAAACAGCCCCGTCTCGTGACGGGCGCTTCGTTTGGTCAGTTTTGCGACGGCGCGCACGCGCGGCGAGCGCGGGTTCTCGAGCACGTGCACAGTCTAGGGCGCCGCGGTGTAGCGCCCGTGAACGCCGAAGGCCCCGCCCTCGAGAGAGAGCGGGGCCTTCGAACAAACAGGTGCTTACGCGGATGCCTTCGGCGCCGACGTGTCGGCAGGCAGAGCGGCCTTGGCCGTGGCGACGAGCGACGCGAACGTGGCGGGCTCGTTGACCGCGAGCTCGGCGAGCATGCGACGGTCGACCTGCACACCCGCGAGGCCGAGGCCCTGGATGAAGCGGTTGTACGTCAGGCCGTTCTGGCGGGACGCGGCGTTGATGCGCTGGATCCACAGGCGACGGAAGTCGCCCTTGCGCTTGCGACGGTCACGGTACGCGTAGACCAGGGAGTGGGTGACCTGCTCCTTGGCCTTGCGGTACAGGCGCGAACGCTGTCCGCGGTAACCGGAGGCGCGCTCGAGGATGACGCGACGCTTCTTGTGGGCGTTTACTGCCCGCTTGACTCTAGCCATTTGTCTTGTTTCCTATCCTGATTCGGCGCGCTCAGCGACCGAGAAGCTTCTTGGCGACCTTGGTGTCGGCCTTGGACAGGACCTGGTCCTGGTTCAGGCGACGCGTGCGACGGCTCGACTTGCCCTCGAGGTTGTGGCGCATACCTGCCTGCTGCTTCTTGAGCTTTCCGCTACCGGTGATCTTGAAGCGCTTCTTGGCACCCGAGTGGGTCTTCTGCTTCGGCATCTCGTTTTCCTTTGCTGAGGCCCCGGAGGGCGTC